>NZ_BMPP01000011.1 GCF_014647655.1 Deinococcus malanensis | reverse complement strand
CTTCACTCTCGTTGTCATGCGTCGCGCCTCAACCGAGGCTCAGAAAAGATACAGGCCTACAACCATTCTGTCAACTCCCTGCACTTGGCCCGGAATTGGGGGTTCGCGAGAAGACAAAAACTCCAGTCCCACCAGGGACCGGAGCAGCGGGATATGAACGCCTACCTCTGCAGGAGAACAGTCTGCTGAATCTTCAGGCCCTGGCTGAGCGCCTGACGCGCATGCTGACGTGCGGCCTGGAGATCATGGTCCCGGAAGTTGCCGCATTCGAGTTCGCTGACGCCCGGTATAGGACGGTCATGCGCGGCCGTGTCCTGCAAAGCGGCCTCGAAAGCCCGGAGTACTCCCTGTTCGTCGGGCGTGCCTATGACTGCCATATACATGCCAGTGCGGCAACCCATGGGAGAGACATCGACCACTTCCTGCAGGTGGTCACGCAGGTAACCCGCCAGCAGGTGTTCGAGGGTATGAATGGCCGCCGGGTCAATGGCGCCCTGGTTGGGCTGCAGCAACCGCAGGTCGTACTTGCTGATGCTGTCTCCACGAGGAGTGGTCTTGACGCCAGCCAGACGCACATAGGGGGCCTGCACCCTGGTGTGGTCCAGATCGAAGGATTCAACATTCGCCATAGCCCTATTTTCTAGCGTGCGGATGTCAGCAAAGGTAATCCACGTGCAGGCAGGAAGCGTCAGAGTCAAAACGCTCCTTATACTGCGCGTCGTGCCTCTCCTGCGTGAACGTGTCCGCTCCGTGCCTGTGTGGTTTCCCCTGGTGCTGGCCGCAGGCCTGCTGCTGGGCGACCAGCTGCTGAAGGCCTGGGCCCTGAGCAATCTCCAGCAGGGCGCTCCTGCCATTCCTGTTATTCCCGGCATCCTGGACTGGGTCCTGACCTTCAACACCGGCGCCGCCTGGAGCATGTTCAGCGGCAGTGCCGTTCCTCTGGCTGTTGTGCGCTTGCTGGTCGGGCTGGGCATTCTGGTGTACCTCACCCTTCGCCCCCAGACGCGCTTTCTGAGTCTGGTGCTGAGCCTGATCGCTGCCGGAGCTATAGGAAACGCCATTGACGGCCTGCGCTTCGGCAAGGTGACAGACATGATTCATGCGCCGTTCCTGAGCGCCATTACCCGCGCGCTAGGACAGGGAGACTTTCCGATTTTCAATCTGGCTGATATGTGCGTGGTTCTTGGCACCTTGCTGCTGCTGCTGGCGAGTTTCCGGCGCGATCCGCATACCCGCTAACGCACCAGCTCAACGACAAGCACCCCAGCCACGTAGACCGGGGTGCTTTTTCGGTTGATGCTCAGGCCGCAGAGACGCTTTTACGGCACTTGCTGCACACGCGCAGACGGAGGCTGACGCCGCCGCGGGTGACCGTAAGAGGCTGCAGATTCGGTTTCTGACTACGCTTCGTAACACCAGTAACCTTGCGACCGACGCCGCCCGCTGCACGGGCCTTACCACGGCGGATAACCGAGTTCACGACAATCGGTCCCTTACCGCACACTTCACACACTTTTGCCATAGTGAATTCTCCTTCTTGAGCCTGTTCCTTTTGGCACTGTCCGGGGGCCGCGTCCCTCTTCGGGGCGTCCGCCGCGCCGGACGGGAACGGGCAAGCCTTCCGACTGTAGCACATGCAGATGCATCTGAGGAAGCAGGCTGCTGCTCTTTTTCTTTTCTGCTGCCACAGCAAAACCGGACACCCGAAGGTGCCCGGCTGAGGACAAGGTCTTTAGCGTAGAACGCGCAGAGCCTTGAGGATGGCAATCAGTACCACACTGCCCACCACACCCCAGACGATGCTCCAGAAGCTAAAGCCGTTACCGGCTGCCTCGCCGCCGATGTTCAGCATGTTGCCAAACAGGAACTGCGCGAGGATGCTGCCGACAATGCCGATGAGGATGTTAGCCACAGCGCCCTGCTGAGCGTCGGTCTTCATGATGAGGCTCGCGAGCCAACCGCAGAGTGCGCCAACCAGAATAGTGATAATCCAACCCATGTTCGTTTCCTCCTAAGTCGTCCGCTCAACGATGAATTTGCGTCGTTGTTG
The DNA here is from genome assembly GCF_014647655.1 of Deinococcus malanensis. Classification (NCBI taxonomy): domain Bacteria; kingdom Thermotogati; phylum Deinococcota; class Deinococci; order Deinococcales; family Deinococcaceae; genus Deinococcus; species Deinococcus malanensis. Next base: position 149,526 of record NZ_BMPP01000011.1, on the reverse strand, counting down.
AGGGCAGCATGAGACCCCTCCCCTAGCTCCAATGTGCAGAGCAGCACTTTCTCAAGGGCAGGCGAAGACGGGATGGATGTCCCGCAAACCCCGGCTAAGTCTGGGCTTCAGACTGGGGCTGAAATGGCTCATGTCTGACGCGCATCTGAGGTGACGGATGGCTGTATTTGTCTTACCGTTGCGCGCGACTGCCCCAACTTGGCAGGTAGCATGACCCCATTCCGCCGCCCTGCGGCATGTGGAGGCTTTCCTTAGATGCCTGGACTTCTTGAACGTTACCGCTCCTACCTGCCCATGACCGACCGCACGCCTGTGCTCAGCCTCAGTGAAGGCAGCACGCCTCTGATTCACGCACCGCACCTGAGCCGAGAGCTGGGCTGCGAACTGTACCTGAAATACGAGGGGTTGAATCCCACCGGCAGCTTCAAGGACCGGGGCATGGTCATGGCTGTAGCCAAAGCCATGGAAGATGGGGCCGACACCGTGATCTGTGCCAGCACCGGCAACACCAGTGCTGCCGCAGCTGCGTATGCTGCCCGGGCAGGCTTGCGCTGCATCGTCCTGATTCCTGACGGCAATATCGCGCTGGGCAAGCTGGCCCAGGCCATGGCCTACGGCGCGCGGATCGTGGCCATCAACGGCAACTTCGATGTGGCTCTGAATCTGGTGCGGGATATCAGCGCTTCCCACCCCATTGCCCTGGTCAACAGCGTCAATCCCTTCCGCCTGCAGGGCCAGAAGACCGCAGCTTTCGAAATCGTGGATGAGCTGGGCAGTGCCCCGGACATCCTGGCCATTCCAGTCGGCAACGCCGGGAACATCAGTGCATACTGGATGGGCTTCCGGGAGTACCGCAGCGCCGGCAGGATGGAGGCTCTGCCGCGCATGTACGGCTTCCAGGCCTCCGGTGCCGCGCCCCTGGCCCGGGGGGTGGACCGGGTCGAAAATCCGGAGACCCTGGCCACGGCCATCCGCATCGGGGCGCCGGCCAGCGCCCACCTGGCCCGAGCGGCGGTCAGCGAGAGTGGCGGCCTGTTCGATATGGTTACCGACGACGAGATCATGGAAGCCCAGCAGCTGGTGGCCCGGGAGGGCGTGTTCTGCGAACCCGCCAGCGCCGCACCGGTGGCCGGGTTGCTCAAGCGCCACGTAGCCGGACAGCTCCCGGCCGGGCAGCGCATCGTGGCGGTCCTGACCGGTAACGGCTTGAAGGACCCCAACAGCGCCATGCGTCACGTCGCCACTCCTGTTGCCGTCGAGGCCCAGATCGAACGCGTCGTGGAGAGCATCCTTTGATCCAGCCGCTGACCGCTTCCGTGCCGGACGCGACCGCCGCGCGCTGCTTCACGGTGCGCGCTCCGGCCAGCAGCGCCAACCTGGGTCCGGGATTCGACAGTCTGGGGCTGAGTGTGCCGCTCTACACGACACTACGGGTCCGGCGCCAGGAAGTTACCGAGATCATTCCGTGCGGCCCTGAACTGGCCAGCACCCCGGCAGACGAAAGCAACTACGTATATCAGGCCATGCTGCTCTCGGCCCAGCGGGCTGGAAGGTCGCTGCCACCAGCCCGCATAGAAATCGAGACCGAGGTGCCGCTGGCCCGTGGCCTGGGCTCCAGCGCCGCCGCCCTGATTGCCGGAATTGTGGCGGGCAATGAGCTGCTTGGACGTCCGCTGGACGACGAAACCGTTCTGGATGTCGCAGCCCGTGAGGAAGGCCATCCCGACAACGTCGCGCCAGCGCTTTTCGGTGGCATTGTGATTGCCACGCTGGACAAGCTGGGAACCCACTATGTGCGCCTGGACCCGCCAGCCCATCTGGGCGTGACGGTCCTGATTCCGGATTTCGAGCTGTCCACCAGCAAGGCCCGCGCTGTCCTGCCCCGCGAGTACAGCCGCGCGGACGCGGTTCATGCCCTGTCACACGCGGCACTGTTGGCCGCAGCCCTGAGTGTGGGCCGCCTGGACCTGCTGCGTCACGCCATGCAGGACTACATTCATCAGGTGTGGCGCGCTCCGCTGGTGCCTGGCCTGAGCGACATACTGGAAGAGGCACACCGTTATGGCGCCCTGGGTGCAGCGTTGAGTGGAGCCGGCCCCACTGTGCTGTGCTTCCACGACACTCGCCAGCCGACAACCAGGCTCCATACCTATCTGCATAGTGTGATGACCCGTAATGGCCTGAGTGGCCGCGTCCAGGACTTTCCAATTGACCCACACGGCACAGTTGTCTCTTATTAAGGGCCGCTCGACTTAAACGAGCCCCAGATTGCCTTCCCAGAGTACGACCGGCTCTACAATTTCCTCTCGCATGTCCGATCTGCATTACCTGCTCGCTCTGGTGTCGGCGCTGACCGTTATTTCTATGCCCCTGTCTTTGCGAAGCACTGCGAAGAGGCTGCACTACCGTGACCGCCCTCTGTTCTGGTGCGCTCCTCTGCCGTTGGCCGATATCGCAACCGGTCTTCTAGCAGCAGTGCTGCTGATCTGGGCCCTGTCCTCTCCGGTTCCAGCGCTGCTGTGGCCCGCCGCGGCTCTTGGCCTGCTGAGTGCTGGCGGCGCATGGTGGATAAGCCGTGAACCTCAGCGGCTGGTCAGGCACAGGTAGTCCTGTCCTCCAGGAAGGGTTCGAGAAATACCTAGGCTCTATTTTTCAGCTCCTGAAGATGACGCGCTGAGAGCGGAGCCAGGTTTTTTTGAGAGACACGGATGCAGGCCCGACCCAAAGGTCGGGCCTGCGAGTTCTGCTTCAGGCAGTTATTGGAAGCAGAACACCCTGGCCAAACTGATGGCGCGTCACCGCTGGGTGGCTACCGAAAACTTACACCCTGACAAATTCTCTAAATATCAAAAGACAGCTGACGTCCTTAGACGAATAAAGAAACAGTTAAATTCGCGCCTCCATGAGATCTTGATATTTCTCAGTCTGCGAATAAATATGAATTATTCACTCTTGCCGAGGCCGGCACCACTTGGTTGCCATGGCTACAGGCGATGCTTATAGCGCGCCAGAAGTATTTCAAATTTTTCTGCGACAGCCTCGTACCCGGCTTGTGTGGCTGGGGCCAATTGGGTTACTGCCGAGCAATTCGGGAAGTTCAAAGGACGGCGAAGGGTGGCAACCAAGGATTGTCCCTGGATTCATCTGATCGAGCCTTTGAAATCTATATAAGGTTCAAAGCCGAATAACAGACAACCTTTGATCATCATATTGATCGCTAAGGCACTGAGTAGTTAAGAATGTAAAATTTCGTCCATGCAAACGCTTAGACATATCGAATTACTCTACAAGTGACGCTGTTAACAGCTTGCTGGTCATCTACAAGGTTAAAAAGACTTCTGATTTCATCATAAACAGTGCGACAGGCTTACCGTCTATACCAAGGAGGTTAAATCTGGCCCGACTCCATGCTATCAATCGCTCCTACTCTAATAGGTAACGCATTCATCAGGGGAAACACATGAACACAAAGCTTTTCCTGTCAGGCGTCTGTATCAGTGTCGCTTTGGTTTCCTGTGGACTCACCATCAGCGAGAACCTCGTTGTGGGTGAAAGCCAGACCGTGAACGGCGCGAGCGTCCGCAGCTGGGCCCGGATCGCTGCAAATGGTGAGATCACCCAGGCAGGCCTCACGGTCCCGATGGCAACCATCCAGAATGGTCCAACCAGTGGCTCCCCGGTCGTCGCTCAGATCAACTTCCCTTCTGATGTGCAGCAGACCACCTTTCTTCAGCATGTCAGCCTCGACTGGAATCCACATGGTCACACCCCTGTAGGGCGTTACAACACCCCGCATTTTGACCTGCATTTTCACGGCATCAGCAAAGCAGAGGCCAACTCCATCGACTGCAAGAACATGAACCAGATCAACCCAGCAGATGTGCCGCAGGGCTGGGCGCCTCCAGTGCCCCCTGGCGTACCGCCACAGGCCGTCTGCGTGCCTACTATGGGGTTTCACAGCCTGCCGTTATCAGAGTTCTCGGCACCCGGGCAGATCCAGCCTGGTCTGTTCGACAAGGTCATGATCGCAGGTTCCTACGGAGGAAAACTCATCTTCCTGGAACCCATGGTGACGCAGCAGCTGCTGCTAAACAGACAGAACTTCTCGTTGCCGGTGCTCATGCCCCGGAATCTCGGCCGGACCACGCGGTATCCCACCACCTTCAACGCGGTGTACGACCCCGGTCTAAATGCCTATCAGTTCATCCTGGGCGACTTCCAGACGGTGCAGTGACACTGCATTTCCAATCGACTTCATTTCCGGTCGGAGGTATGCCGACGCAGCGCTCTCTGATCACCTGAGGAGAACCCACCATGCACACTTCGCGGGCATTATTGCTTAGCCTGATACTGGTCGCATGCACCGTGGCAACTGACAGGACCAGCAGCCAGACGCCGGCAGGGGCCAACGTCGCCCTGAACACCAAGCTTGAAAATGCCTCTGCTATGGAAATTGTCCAGCTGGTGCTGGACTTTGCACCGGGTGCCTTCACCCCGTCTCATACCCACGGTGGCATGGGCCTTGTTTCCGTTATGAACGGTGAGATCACGGTACGTGAAGCTGGAAAGACCCGGATTTTCAAGGCAGGCGAGTCCTGGACCGAAATGCCTGGAGTCTATGCCGAGGTCGGCAACGCCGGAACCGCCCCCGCGCGGGTCCTGGCCACCTTCGTACTTCCAAAAGGGGCGGCACTGACCACCACACAACAGGGTGGCTCCAACCAGCTGTTGCCCCCAGGACCGACCACCGTCAATCGCTCGAACTTCGAGGTCGCGGGCATGCCTGCCCAGTACGACCTGCACCAGCTGATCCTGGACTTCGCCCCGGGCGCTTTCACTCCTGAACATACCCACGGCGGCCCTGGATTCGCCACCGTTCTCGCCGGGCAGATGGTGGTTCGGGACCGCAGTGGAAACCGCGCCTTCAAGGCAGGCGAGACCTGGCGCGAAGCGCCGGGCGAATATGCGGTGGTGGGCAACCCACATTCAGCTCCAGCGCGGGTCGCAGTGTCGTTCATGGTGCCGAAGGGAACGGCCCTGACCACCAATCGCAACTGAAGGAGCGGCCACGACCTCAACTCTCCGCCAGCGTTGGAGATGCACGTCCTGCGATTGACACCAGACAGGACTCTACGGACATGCAAGGCTGCAGAAGCGCGCCCGCCTGTGTGATAGCAACAGGTCCCTCTTTGGTCACTCAAGGAGCCTCTGAATGCTTACGAAAACTGCCATTCAACTTGTCCAGGACGCCAAATCCCGAATCGAAAATCTGTCGGCCGACCAGGTTGCCTCAGAACTGGACCGCGGCGACGCTGTCCTGATTGACCTCCGTGAGCCCGGCGAGCAGGAGCAGACCGGCACCATTCCGGGCGCGCTGTCAGCGCCGCGCGGCATGCTGGAGTTCTACGCGGACCCTTCCAGCCCATACCACCGCAGCGAGTTCGACCCTGACCGCCGTATCATCCTGCACTGCGCGGCAGGAGGCCGTTCTGCACTGGCTGCCGATACGCTGCGGCAGATGGGCTATGCGAAAGTTGCGCACCTCGACGGTGGGATGAAGGCCTGGACCGAAGCAGGACGCCCGGTGGTCAGGTCCGATTCGGGAAGCTGACGAACCCAGCCGCAGACCGGTATTTGTCAGCATGAGCGGACCGCTTTACCTGCCTGGACCTGTCGGATCAGCTGCCGTGCATATGCCTCAATCATCAAAGGCTGGAAGTTTCGCCTGCTTAACCTGGTACCGGCCACTGGGTCCTTCAGAAGCCCAGTGACCCCAGACAGGCGCTAGGACGAAGCGTCCTGGCGCCTATGTCAACGACCAGGAATCAACCGCGCCTATCGCCCCCCGGTCAGGGCCGACATCTGCACTGAGCGCTGCTTCCGACATCTGCTCGTAATCGGCATAAAAATCAGACTGGCGCCGGCTACCCCAGCGTCGTCAGATCTAGGGTAAAGTCGTTCTTTCCCCGGCGCTTGGTCTGATACATGGCCTGATCTGCCCTGGACAGCAGCTGCGCGGCGCTTTCACCTGCACGGTGACGGACCAGACCCAGGCTGGCACGCACGGTCACCGAGCTCGTTTCCAGTTCGAAAGCTGGCTCAAATGCTGCAAGCGTCCGCTGCGCGATCAGCTCAAGCGCACTGTCTGACTCGACGTGTCGTAACAGCAGCACAAACTCGTCGCCTGCAAGCCGCGCGGCGAGGTCCACATTCCGGACCACCCCCCTGAGCCGCTGCGCGACCTGCCTGAGCAGTTCATCACCCGCCTCGTGCCCCAGGCGGTCGTTGATGGCCTTGAAGCCGTCCAGATCAATAAAACCGAGTGCGAAGTGGCCTTGGCTTTCTGGAGAGACCGCTTCCTGTTCCAGTTCCCGCATGAACTGGGCCCGGTTTGCCAGACCTGTCAGGATATCGGTATAGGCCCGCTGTTCCAGTTCGCGCTGGGTATTGACCCGGTCGGTGACATCGGTATGCACCCCGATAAAGTGGGTCACGGCGTTGTCCTCGTTTCTGATCGGACCGAGGTTCAGGGCGTTCCAGAAACTGCTGCCGTCCCTTCTGTAATTCAGCATGATCAGATCGGTCGGCATTCCGGAGTCGATGGCCTCATAGACACGGGCCAGGGCCTCCGGGTCGGTGGCTTCACCCTGCAGGACCTGCCAGCTTTGACCAACAATCTCTGCCGCGCTGTACCCGGTCAGGCGCTCGAAGGCCGGGTTGCAGTACACGACTGGATGGTCTTCGGTATTGGCAGTGATGCTGATGCCACTCGTGGTGTGGGTCAGCGCCGCGGCCAGCAGAGAGAGCCAGTGCGGCTGATCGCTGAATTGCAGATGCGCGGGCAGCGGGCTGGCAAACGACGTCTCCGCGGAAGGCGAGGGAACTGGACCAGGGTCTCCACCTGACCCGGGTTGCGCCCGCAGCTGCACCTCGACTCTGGCCAGCAGTTCCTCAGGATAGAAAGGCTTGACCATGTAATCGTTGGCTCCGGCCCTGAGCAGACTGACCTTCTGGTCCACGGCGTCCATAGCCGTCAGGATGATGACCGGCACACTGCTGTTGGCCCGCAGCTGGCGGGCAACTTCCTCACCGCTGAAGTCAGGCAGTCCCAGGTCGAGAATAATCAGATCAGGATGATTCTCGCGGGCGGAGGTCAGACCAGACGCGCCGTCTTCCGCCGTCATCACCTGATACCCAGCCTGTTCCAGGTCGTATTTCACGACGTTGGTAATGTCAGGGTTGTCTTCGATGAGGAGGATATTTGGGGTCATAAGAATTTCCCGCCGTGGCGTGGTGCATCAGCATCTATCAGCTGGGGTTCCGAATGCTGAGCAGGGAACCTGCCTGGCCTATCGGGTTTCCTTAACAGGCAGGTCCATAACAGGGACGCACGCCGTTTCAGACCATGCAGGACAGACCAGCAAAACCCCAAACCAACATCCATCCGAGGCTCGCCGCATGAGCCTCAGACGGAGCACCGAGGACAGCGACCACGAGCACCACAAACGAGAAAACTCCCTCTAAGAGGGAGTTCTGTGCTGGTCGAGGCGGCGAGATTTGAACTCACGACCCCTACCACCCCAAGGTAGTGCGCTACCAGGCTGCGCTACGCCTCGACGGCCAGCCCCAAGACTATAGATGGCCCCCCTGGTTCCGTCAAGGGCGGCGCCCAGGTGACCGGATGGGCAGGACCCGGGTCAGGGACGGCGTATATGCTGCCTACTATGGCATTGACATTTGAAGACAAGCTGCGCAATTACGCGCGGCTGGCTGTCCGCGTAGGTCTGGGCATCCGGGAAGGCCAGCGGGTACTGGTGCAGGCTCCAGTCGATACGGCCCAGCTGGCACGCGCTGTGGTGCGCGAGGCCTACGCGGCCGGCGCAAGCTTTGTAGACGTCCGCTGGGACGACGACGACGTGCAGCTGGCCCGCTTTGAGCTGGCGCCCGAAGGTTCGTTCGAGCAGATCAGCCGCTGGCGGGTGGACGCCGAGATCGAAACCGCCGAGGCCGGCGGCGCCGTGATCGCCATCCGGGCCACCAACCCCAACCTGCTGGGCAACGTGGACGCCCAGCGCGTGGCCACCCATCAGCGCACGCTGGCAGCCTACCGCAAGCCTTACACGGCGCAGGTGATGACCAACCGTCTGAACTGGAACCTGATCAGCGCCCCGATTCCCGGCTGGGCCGCCCTGATGTTCCCCGACGCCAGCGCTCAGGAGGCCGTAGAAAAGCAATGGGACGCCATTTTTGCCGCCACACGGGCCGACCAGCCCGACGCGGTGGAGCAGTGGGAAACCCACCTGGCCAACCTGAAGCGCCGGCGCGACCTGCTGACGGGCAAGCAGTATGCCGCGCTTCACTTCCAGGGGGGCGGCACAGACTTGACCGTCGGTCTGGCCGACAACCACGTCTGGGGCGGTGGCGCTGCCGACACCCCCGGGGGTATCACGTTCACGGCCAACATTCCGACTGAAGAAGTGTGGACCGCACCGCACCGCGAGCGGGTGGACGGTGTGGTGGTCAGCACCAAGCCCCTGTCCTACAACGGGGTGCTGATCGACGGTATCCGCATTGAATTCGAAGGTGGCCGGGTGACGAAGGCCAGTGCCAGCCAGGGCGAGGACACCCTGCAGAAAATGATCGACACTGACGAGGGCAGCCACCGCCTCGGCGAGGTTGCGCTGGTGCCGCATTCCAGCCCCATCAGCCGCTCCGGACTGTTCTTCTTCAACACCCTGTACGACGAGAACGCCGCCTCGCACATTGCGATCGGCAGCGCCTACCGCTTCAACGTCCGCGGCGGCGTGGATATGAGCCTCGAAGAATTCAACGCAGCCGGCGGCAACGACAGCCTGACCCACGTGGACTGGATGATTGGCAGCAGCGAGATGAACGTGGACGGCCTGACCCCCGACGGCAGCCGGGAACCCGTCATGCGCAACGGCGAATTCGTGATCTGAGATTTATCAGATGCGGCGAGGCGGGCCTACACCGGAGCCCGCCTCGCCGCATTGCAGTCTGCTCACAGCGGTACTCTGTCCCGTTGACGGGAGAAGCACTCCAACTGCTGCCTGTCGTGGTCATTCCGACTGCCCTACAGCAGTCATGATAGAAACTTCAACTGCTGCGGGCACCGCTGTCAGAGACGCAGATCGTCTTCCTCGGTCAGGAAGTCCACCGCACCGGAGCCGATCTCGTAGAAGGCCCCGATCACACGGATCTGCCCGCGTTCCTCGGCGGCGCGGATCACCGGCTGCTGGCGCAGCAGGTGCACCTGATGGCGCACGTTACTCAGCACGGCCTCGCGCATGCGGGCCTTCTTGTCACGGATGTGGGGAAGGTCCGCAACACTGGGCTGAATGCGCCGGATCAGCCGCTGCAGGTTCTCAGGCTCCTGCGTTACTGCCTCTTCCGGCAGCAGGGCGGCGGCCACGGCGCCGCAACCCTCGTGACCCATGACCACGATCAGATGAACATCCAGGTGCTCGGTAGCGTACTCCAGGGTGCCCAGGCCAGACTCGCCCACCACATTGCCGGCCACCCGCACCACGAACAGGTCGCCCAAGCCGACATCGAAGACGATCTCCACCGGGACTCGGCTGTCACTGCATGCCAGCACGGCTGCAAACGGCGTCTGCTGCATGATCTGTGCGCGGCGTTCGTTGGCGCCCACATCGGCGCGCCCTCCCTGACCGGAGAAAAAGCGGGCGTTGCCGTCCTTCAGGGCCTGAATGGCCGCCTCGGCGTTCTGAATACGGGCGGGTTGCAGATTGGCGATGTCCTCCATGCTGGCGCCGCGCCGGATGGCGTCCAGAAGGCGGCGGCGCACGTCGGCGGAGTCCAGGGGGAGTAGCGAGTCGTTGCGGTCGTCCACGTCCGACATCTTAATGGAAGGTGCGCCGTATCCTGTCAGCCATGACGAGTGCCGGATCAGACGACCAGACCCTGGACCTTCCGGCGCTGCTGGAACGCTACGCCATGCTGCGCGACACCCTGATGGGCCTGGAAGCCGAGCGCGACGAACTGGCGGCGCAGATCAAAACGGCGCTGCTCTCCGGAGCCCAGGCCGAGACCGAGCTGTACCGCGCGACCCTCAAGGTCTCGCGCCGCGTGGACTATCCCATAGACCGCTTCCGGGAAGCCTTCGGCGACGCCGCAGCGCTGGAAGTGGCCACCGTGGACCGCAAGAAGGCAGAAGCGCTGGCCAAAGCCGGGGATCTGGACCCCGAACAGCTGCGGGAACTGGCGGTCGTCCGGGAAGTTCAGGCCCTGGTCCTCCAGCCCAAAACCATCTGAACGCGCGTGTTCAGAGCAGGCTGCGGCATTTGGTGGTGCCCGTCCAGCCCCGGGTCGTCAGCGGCATGATTTGTGGTGGGAACCCGGCTTGACCCGCCGATGACAGCTTCCGGATACCCCGCTGACAGGCGGCCTCCACAGTGACGGCATGACTCCTGAATTCCTGTCCAGCATTCCCCGGTGGCCGTTCGCGCAGCCGGGCAACCCCATGCCCCTTTCCGGCGTCTGGAATCATCTGGGCGAACGGGCTGGTCCTGACAGCCTGCTGTGCACCGAACGCGAGGTGCGCGAGGGCCGGCGCCTGGCCGCACAGTCTGAACTGCAGCGCCTGACCCGCTGAGGCTTTCTACAGGCAACAAAAAAGCATTGCCGGTGAGCAACGGCACCCGCGAATCATCCCTTATGGCTGCTGCCTTCCGGCCCTGACCAGGTTCAGGCGTTCACGCTGCGCTGCGCCAGCAATGCGTGGGTGAAGATAGCACATGTACCGCCGGAACCAACTACAGGAACCCAATGAAAAATGCCGGCGCCACCTGGACGTCCGGCATCTGTTTGGTGCTCGGGATGGGACTTGAACCCACACGGTTACCCACACGCCCCTCAAACGTGCGCGTCTACCAATTCCGCCACCCGAGCACACTTGTCTGAGAGGCGAAAGCAATACTAGGGGCCACTCTTCCCCTTGTCAAGGCAGAAGGCCGCCTGAGGGCCCTTGATTCCGACTCCGGGCGTGGTATGCTCACGTTTGCCGCCGCGAGCGGTGGGCCTTCGTTTGCCCGGCTGCTGCGCGCGGGACTTCATAACACCAGAGGTTTTTCCATGATCGACAAACAACAGACCATCCAGGCCCACGCCAAGAGCGCCAACGACACCGGCAGCACCGCTGTGCAGATTGCGTTGCTGACCGAGCGCATCAACAACCTCTCCACCCACCTGACTGCCAACAAAAAGGACAAGCACGGCCAGCGCGGCCTGCAGCTTCTGAACGGTCAGCGCCGCCGTCTGCTCAAGTACCTTGAGCGCACGAGTTACGACGAGTACATCGCCCTGACCGACCAACTCAAGATCCGCCGCGGCCAGCGCATCGTTCGCTGAACCGCCGCCGCTTGTCAACCGCCGCCCCCTACCGGGCGGCGGTTTTTTGGTTACCGGTGATCCGGATGAGGGCGCGTGCGCTCACTCAACACCTTCCAGCGGCCTTCCGGCAGGTGGGTTACGCCCGGGGCCTGGAGCCGCTCGGCGCGGGCATAGATGTAGACCCAGGCCGGCTGGATCTCGCCGCTGTCCAGCCTGAGACGCACCTCCTCGCGGGTATACAGCGGCGGATGCTCGTCGAAGCCCTCCAGGGCGTCTAGGAGTGGCAGTGCCGTGGCCCAGGCCCCGGCCTCGTAGGTCAGCGCGTAACCTTTCACCTGCTCATGTATCTCGCCGGGCCGGAGCGCGGGATAGGCCTCGGGATGAAGGTGCAGCAGGCGGTAGCCGGGCAGCGTGGCGGGACGGGCGACAAAAGGGCCGCCCTGCGCGGCCACATGTGCATTGCGCTCCCCAGGCATCAGGGTTCCGTAGACAAACACAGTGGTCAGTGGCTGGCCCATGTCTCCTCAGTTATAGCCGGGCGCACCCGCCCCTAAAGCCGCTGCCCGCGGGGCTGATGAAAATACACCCGGCCGACTGTGGTGGCTTCCTCCGGCCGCACCGGGGGGTGGTCCGGGTTGTCGCTGGTCAGCCACAGATCCCGGCCGTAGCGGCGCAGCCGTTTGACCGTAAGGCCCAGGCCGGGCACGTGCAGCACGTAGACGCGGCCCTCGCGCAGATCAAGGTCTGTGGCGTCCACATAGATCCGGTCACCCGGCCGGATCCCGCCTGCGCCGCCGTCAGTGGTCATGGAGTCACCCTGCACTTCCAGCACCAGCATGCCGGGGCGGTGGTCGCGCATGGGCACCAGTTCGTGGTCGATGATGCTCTCGAAGTCCTCGGTGAGGGGCAGTCCCGCCGTCGCCAGCGCCCGGACCGGAACCCGCACGAGTTCCAGCGTCCCCAGAATGTCCTCGCCCGGGACCGGCGTCAGCAGCGGCAGCCCGGTCCGGGCAATCCATTCACTGGCGGTCACATCCAGGGCGCGGCGCAAGGCGTCCTGCCGGGCAGGAGTCAGGGACGACAGAGGACGGGTTCCGCGCTCCAGACGGCTGAGGTACGGCTGGGTCACCCGGCTGCTCTCCCCGCCTACGCTGGCCGTGCGGGCACCGATATCTGCCTGCTGCAGGCCCAGCGCTGCCCTGCGCTCACGCAACCAGTCAGCCACACTGCTGGACGGCTCAGGAGGGACCGTGGTGGGTGGTTTGGGAGGCATGCGGCCAGTGTAAAGAGCCCGGATTCTTTTGATTGGAATTCAGCCTGCTTGAATTTATGCCTATAGGCATATACAGTAGAGGCCGATTACGTTCAGAGCAGAGTCCATCTTGCAATACCACCGAGCAGCAGAGTCATTCTGTGCCGTCCAGCACGCCCTAGGAGGTTTGCCATGTCCTCTTCCGTTTCCTTTGCCTCCGCCCTGCTGGCCCTGGCTCCGCTGCTGATCGCGGCCTTCCTGGCAGGCAGCCTGACCCAGCTGACCCGCCAGTTTGCGCGCCCCAGGGCCCCGGCACTGCGCCCCGCTCTGGCACAGGCGGCGGCGGCTGGCATCGCGGCACTGAGTGTCAGCGCCCTGCTCAGCGCCACCCTCTCCCCGGCGCCTTCACCGGCCCTGCTGCTGGCATTGGCCTGCGTCACCGGGTGGAGTGGTCCACGAATCCTGGGACGTCTGGGCAGCCTGATCGAGAAATGGCTGGGTCTGCACGGCACCGATGCCCGGAATCCGGAAGATCCTCTTGCCGCTGGCCCTGGAAGCTGGACAGAGCTCGAAAGGCATAGTCATACGGATATGCCTTCCCGCAAAGGTTGATCCGGAACCCAATGTGAACGATCCGAATGTTCGTTACAGATATCTTTTGCACCATCGAGACAATGGGGCATGCACCCATCTGCGCCCAGCGCACCGGTGGCCAATCGGCTGACCCGGCCTGCCCTGATCCTCAGTCTGCTCCTGACCCTTGGCCCCGCCCCCGCCAGCCAGGCACAGACTGCGGAGCCTGCAGCCCGGCCTGCAACCGTAAAGCCGGCCGCAACTCCTCCAGCGCCGCTGAACAGCAACGAGCTGCGCACCCTGCAGACGCTGTTTCCCAAGGTACGTCCAGCGACCCTGCGTATCGAGGAGTGCCCACCCAACGACTGCTCTGACCCCGACGGCGTGGGAACGGCCTTCCTGATTTCAGAGGACGGGCTGGCGCTGACGGCGTACCACGTCGTGTTTGGTGCCAAAAACCTCTCTGCCGTGACGGTTGACCGCAAGCGGTACAAGGTAGAGATTCTGGGGTTTGACGATCAGCGCGACGTGGCCCTGCTGCGCGTCAATGTGCCGAAAGGCACGCCATTTCTGCCTGTTGCCGCCGCCCGGCCGAAAATCGGTGAAACTGCCTTGGCTGTGGGCAACGGCGCAGGGGCTTTTCTGCAGGCCAAAACCGGCCGCCTGATCGGCCTGGATGCTGACGCCGGACGTGCTGATTTTCCGCCCGGCACGTTGGAACTCACCGCCCCGCTACAGCCCGGAGACAGTGGAGGCCCGGTTCTGAATGCCAAGGGGGAAGTCACCGGCGTAGTGAGTTACATCACCGTGCAGGGTCCCAACCGGGAGATCACCAGCTACGCCGTTCCCGTGACGGCCAACGATTCGTTGCTGGCGGATCTGCAGCGCGGAGTCAAACGTGAGGCACCAGTTATCGGCATCCGACTGGATGGAAACTTCACGCTCTTTACCGAGCTAAATGCCGAGCAATTTGCGGAGGTTAACGCGTACTTTGATCTTGAGCTGGGGGATACGCCCGGCGCCTTTTTCACCGACGTGACCCCTGGCAGTCCGGCAGCCAAAGCTGGCCTGCAGGCCCTGCGATATGACGAACAGGGGAAAAAACTGGCTGGTGACGTAGTGACGGCGGTCAATGGCAAGCGGATTCTGAACTTCAGCCAGTTCCAGTACGCGGTGCGTGCCCAGCAGCCGGGCGATACCGTCACGCTGACGGTGTTGCGGGGCAATCAGACACTCAGCCTTCAAATGACCCTGGCCGGACGCAGCAGCCTGAGCGTCCGCAACTGACGTATCTTAAGAATTCCTCTTGACAATTCTGCTTAAAACAGAATAATGCGAATATGGATACCTTGAAAAAAGCCGGCGCCATGCTCGCGCACCTGGACCTGTTTGCCCGGATGCGTGACCTGCGCAGCCTGCTGCAACTCGCAGCCCATATGGAGGACCGGGGTGACCGGGTGACTCTGATCTCCCCCGACAACATCACCCTGGTCGGTACCGAGATGAGTGCGCAACCCGCGCTGACCACCGCCAAGGGGGCCACCATTGAGGCCCGGACGGCCTACAGCGTGCTGCAGGGGCTCAAGGGCCACGAGGCTCCGGAATACGCGGTGACCCGCGAGGAACTGGGCGCCCTGAATGCCCGCGCCGTGGCTGACCTGGAAAGCAGCGACGCCCTGCGCGCCTTTGCCGATACCCTGACCCGCATTGGTGCCGCTTCCGGGGGCACCCCCACCGACACGCCCGCAGAACGGCCTGCCCGTCCCCGGCGTGGTGAACCCAGCGAACCCACACCCAGCGAGCAGCCAGCCGCCTGAATTCGGTCCTTTCCCGGCGCCCCCATCTCTGCGGGGCGCCACTTTATTGATCTACAGCCGCGCCACCCGTGCCAGACGTGCAGGGCGGCAGGTATGCTGGCGGGATGACGGCCCACGACCCTTCCGCCAATGGCCATGCCGAATCAGGCCATTCCGGGCTCAGCTCAGGCTTCAGGCCCACGGCCCGCGTCAGTCCGAACTTTATTACCGAGATCATCGAACGTGACCTGAAAGAGGGGCGCTACCCGCAGGTCGTCACCCGGTTCCCGCCGGAACCGAGCGGCTACGCCCACCTGGGCCACGTGTTCGCCTCCTTTCTGGATTTTCAGACCGCCGAGCAGTATGGCGGGCGCTACCACCTGCGCATGGACGACACCAACCCGGCGCTGGCCACCCAGGAATACGCCGACGCCATAGCCGACGACCTGCGCTGGTTGGGGTGGGACTGGGGCACGCACCTGTATTACGCCTCGGATAATTTCGAGCGCTACTACGCCTACGCCGAGCAGCTGATCACTCAGGGGGACGCCTACGTGGACAGCGTCAGCCCAGACGAAATGGCCCGACTGCGCGGCAACGCCACCACACCCGGCACCCCCAGCCCCTACCGCAGCCGCACGCCTGAGGAAAACCTGGACCTGTTCCGGCGCATGCGGGCCGGGGAATTTTCTGATGGCGAGCACGCCCTGCGCGCCAGGATCGACCTGAGCAGTCCCAACATGAAACTGCGCGACCCGGTGCTGTACCGCATCCTGCGCGGTCACCACTACCGCACCGGCGAGCAGTGGTGCATCTATCCCATGTACGACTTCCAGCATCCGCTGCAGGACGCGCTGGAGGGCGTCACCCACAGCATGTGCAGCCTGGAGTTCGTGGACAACCGGGCCATCTACGACTGGCTGATGGAAAAGCTGGGCTTCGAGCCCCGGCCACGCCAGTACGAGTTCGGGCGCCGGGGGCTGGAATACACCATGACCAGCAAACGCAAACTGCGCCGGCTGATCGAGGAGAAGGTGGTCAACGGGTGGGACGATCCGCGCATGCCCACCCTGCGCGCCCAGCGCCGCCTGGGAGTCACGCCGGAAGCCGTGCGCGCCTTTGCCGCACAGATCGGCGTGAGCCGGACCAACCGCACGGTAGACATCAGTGTCTACGAAAATGCGGTGCGTGACGACCTGAATCACCGGGCGCCGCGCGTGATGGCGGTGCTTGATCCGCTGCCCGTCACCCTGAGTGGCGTAGAAGGCGAGCGGACCCTGAGTCTTCCCTACTGGCCCTTTGACGTGGTCCGCGACTCGCCCGACGGCCTGGTGGATCTGCCTGATGGTCAGCGTGTAACGCCGGAAGAAGCGGTGCGTCAGGTTCCGCTGAGCAGCGAGCTGTATATCGAGCGCGAGGACTTTCACGCCGACCCGCCCAAGGGCTACAAACGCCTGACACCAGGAGGAACCGTGCGCCTGCGCGGCGCCGGCATCATCCGGGCCGACCGCTTCGACACCGATGAAGCCGGTCAGATCACGCGCGTCCACGCCAGACTTCTGGGGGAGGGAGCGAAGGCCGGCGGCGTGATTCACTGGGTCAGTGCGGCCCACGCTTTGAAGGCCGAGTTCCGCCTCTACGACCGGCTGTTCCGCGTTCCCAACCCCGAAGGCGAGAACCCGGAAGACTCCGGCTCGGGGGTCAATCCGCCGGACTTCGACCCCGAGCACATGAGCCACGAGAACGAGGCGGTTCCGGTGGACGCCGGCTTTCTGCGCTTTCTGAATCCTGGCAGCCTGCGCATATACCGGGGGTTCGTGGAGCCCAGCGTGGCGCAGGACCCACAGGACACCCGCTACCAGTTCGAGCGGCAGGGGTACTTCTGGCGGGATCCGGTGGACAGCCGCGAAGACGCACTGGTCTTTGGACGGATCATCACCCTGAAAGACACCTGGGGCAAAGGCGCCCAGGCTGCGCCGGCCCGGACGGCCGAGCCCAGCAGAACAGCCGCGCGGAAGGAGGATGCCGTTCCCGCAGCCCCGCAGAAGGTGCATGCTCTCAGCCCCGAACAGGAGGCAGAGGTCACACGTCTGGGCAGTCTGGGAGTGGCGGCGGCAGACGCCCGGACCCTTGCGCGCGATTCCCAGCTGCTGGCCTTCGTGAACATGGCCGTGCCGGACTCGACCTTCGCTCAGGTCGCTTCCTGGACCGTCAATGACCTCTCAGGGCTTCTTCGGGCCGGCGAGGTCAAGGTCAGTGCCGCGGACCTCGGGCCGCTGGCCGGACTTCTGGCTGGCGGCCAGATCACCACGCGGGTGGCGCGCGACACCCTGGCCCGCTCGGCGGCCAGTGGTGAGGCGCCAGCCGCGATCATCGAACGCGAGGGGCTGAACGCCAGCCTCAGCGCCATGGAGCTGCAGGACGCCATCCAGGCTGTGCTGACAGCCAACCCCGACAAGGTAGAGGCCTACCGCGGCGGCAGAACTGCGCTGATGGGCTTCTTTACGGGGCAGGTCATGCGCGCCACCGGCGGCAAAGCCGATCCCAAACAGGTCGCAGCAGAGCTGACCCGCGCCCTGAGCGGCGACTAAACCCGACTCCTACAGCAACGTCCTGCCCGGCAGGATCACCACTGGCAGAGCCAGCAAGCTCCTCAACTGCGCAAGCGCCGAATATCCAGCCTATGCCGGAAACAGCCGCGCCTCAATGGCCGCTTTGCCAGCAGCTCCGACCACACGGTCCACCGGCTGACCACTCCGAAAAATAATCATGGTAGGAATTCCCTGCACCTGAAATTGCGACGGTGCCCGCGGGTTCTCGTCGACATTGACCTTGACGATCCGCACCTGTCCAGGCCGCTCACGGGCGATCTGCTCGAGCACCGGGCCCACCACCCGGCAGGGCCCGCACCACGGTGCCCAGAAGTCCACCAGGACCGGTACCCCGGCCTGGATATCCTGGGCAAAGGTTGCGTCGGTACCGTCGTGCAGCCAGGGCAGCGCTGAGCCACAACGGGCACAGACCGGTACCGCCCCACCCGGCACAGCCTGAACGCGGTTTTTTGCCTGGCACTGGGGACATTGCAGCACATGGTTCATGGAACACCTCCGAAGTTGAAATCAGGAAAAACAGGAGTGGACCTGCTGTGACGTCCTACAGATTCCTGGACTGCTTTCCCAGTTTCTGCTGTGTCAGTGAACCTGAACTATCCGAGATCTTTATCCTTTGACTGCAATGCCTGTTGGCAGTACATGAGCGTGTGCACGGCCAAGGTGGGTGCATGCACTCCTGTTTTTCATCAGTCGTCCAGGACCGGGCCCTTCGCCCCCAGCCGTCTCAGTTCAGCATGCGTCCGCCCTGCTGGCTCATCAGTTCCTCGGCCTTCAGCAGGTGGTCACGCAAGGTCACGTACCAGTCATCGCTTTCCGGAGTATGCGCCAGCGCCTGCTGGGCGTGGGCATAGGCCGCAGCCGGATTCGGGAAGCCCTGCTGGGCCATCACGTCGGCCGCCATCTGATGGGCCGTGATCCAGTCCCGGCTTTCGGGGGCCGCTTCCTGCACCACGCGCTCGTAGTGGTCGAGCGCCTCATCCAGGTGGTAGTAGTCCATGGCCACGCTGCCCAGCACCAGACTGGCCGGCACCACCGCACCCAGCGCCAGCGCCTGCTCGGCCAGATGCTGAGCCTCGTGCATGC
Source organism: Deinococcus malanensis (assembly GCF_014647655.1). Taxonomy (NCBI): domain Bacteria; kingdom Thermotogati; phylum Deinococcota; class Deinococci; order Deinococcales; family Deinococcaceae; genus Deinococcus; species Deinococcus malanensis. The sequence continues at coordinate 130,837 of NZ_BMPP01000011.1, read as the reverse complement.
GGCCCAACCGGTAGTCGCACTCCGCCAGATCCGCCAGGACCTCGGGGACGTAGGGGTACTCGGGCTCCTGCTGGGCCGCTTCCAGTTTCTCGCGGGCCTCCACGGGGCGGTCTAAGTCCAGCAGGGCCACCCCCAGCTCATGGTTAGCGTAGGGCCGGTCACCCTCGGTCGCCAGGGCCAGGGCCTGCTCAAACGCCGCCAGGGCCGGCTCCGGCTGACCCAGGTGGGTCAGAACCTGACCACGCACCAGCGCCACGCCGTAGCTGGGATCACCGTACTGCCGCTCCAGGCGGTCAGCCTCGCGGATCATGTCGTGTGCCGCGTCAGGCTGTCCCATATTCAGCAGCGCCTGCGCCCGCAGGTAGTGCCAGGTCGCCAGGTTCAGGGCTTCATCCTCCGGTAGCGCGCCGGGCGTGTACAGCGGCCGGGCCTGATCGAGCGTCGCCTTGGCTTCGGTACTCATGCCCTGCTGCAGGAGCAATGCCGCCTGCTCCTGCAGCATGACCGCGCGGTCAAGCCCACTGGCCAGGTGAGCAGCCTCGGCATACAGATGCACCGCCTCGGCGCTCTGTCCCAGCTGCTCGTGGGCATCTGCCTGCCAGCTGCGCAGCCGCCAGCGCAGGTGGGCCGGCAGGTCCTGGGGGGTCACGTGAACATCCAGCGCGGCCTGAGGGTCACCTCCCAGGGCCAGTGCACACAGCGCGTGAAACCGGGCCAGCGCCTCCCCGGCCTCCCGCACCGCTGCGGTCGGAGGCGTGGCCTGACCGTCGAGAGTCCGGGCTTCCAGTTCCGCATTGAGTGCCTGCCACAGCGGGTCAGTCTGCAAGGCGGGGTTGTAGCGCAGGGCCAGCTGCAGCGCCGCGCGGGTTTCCACGGTGGCCGTATCTCCATACAGGGCGTGAATGCTGGCCAGATACAAGGCCAGCCGGCCACGGTCCGGCGTGCGCACTTCGCGGCTGGCCGCTTCCAGAATGCCAAAAGCCGCGTCGTAGTCGCCTGCGGCGAGGGCCGTGCAAGCCTGTTGCCAGGTGGTGGCGACGTCGATCATCGTAGGCGAGCATAGCGCGCCAGCACGAAACTTTGGGATTCGTGAACCCCGTACGTGACCTGCGGGACACACATACATCTTGAGCTTGGTAGACTCAAGTCCACGGGGCGCGTGGCGTCTCGCTCGCCCTATTTCACCCTTTTTCCCGGAGGCTTACCCTTGAGGCGGCTCAATCCCTGGCTGATCGTTCTGTTTGTGCTGGCCCTGTTTCTTATGTTTTCACAGACCGGGAACATGGGGCGGTCCACCGTCAATTACAACGTCTTCAGGTCTCTGCTTGAGCAGGGGCAGATCAAGAGCATCATCGTCCGCGAACAAAACGCCAGCGTCACGCTCAACGGCCCGACCAGGGTTCAGGTCAACACGCCGCAGGGCGTGCAGGAGCGCGACAACGTTTCCACCTTCAGCGTGCGGCTGCCCGGAAATCTGGCGACGCCCGACAGCACGCTGATCCCGCAGCTTGAGGCCAAAGCCGTCAACTACCGCTTTGAGGCCCCCAGCCAGTGGCTGTCGATTTTTGTCAGCCTGCTGCCGATCTTCCTGCTGTTTGGTCTGATGTACTTCTTCTTTATGCGCGCTCAGGGCGGACAGAGCGGCGTCATGCAGTTTGGCCAGTCAAAGGCCAAAAAGTATGGCAAGGAAAACCGGGTGCCCACCAAGTTCACCGATGTGGCCGGTCATGAAGAAGCCAAGCGGGAACTCATCGAAGTCGTGGACTTCCTGAAAAACCCAGCCAAGTACCACCAGATCGGCGCCGAAATCCCCAAGGGTGTGCTGCTGGTCGGCCCTCCCGGTACCGGTAAGACGCTGCTGGCCCGTGCGATTGCCGGCGAGGCTGACGTGCCGTTCTTCTCGGTCAGCGCTTCGGAATTCATGGAAATGTTCGTCGGTGTGGGTGCCAGCCGCGTGCGCACCCTGTTCGAGGACGCCCGCAAGAGTGCCCCGGCCATCATGTTCATCGACGAGATCGACTCCATCGGGCGCAAGCGCGGTGCCGGGATCGGCGGCGGACACGACGAGCGCGAGCAGACCCTCAACCAGATCCTGTCGGAAATGGACGGCTTCGACAAATCCAGCAGCGTGATTGTGCTGGGCGCAACCAACCGCCCCGATGTGCTGGACCCGGCTCTGCTGCGTCCAGGCCGCTTCGACCGTCAGGTCACCATCGACCTGCCCAACCTCAAGGAGCGCGAGGCGATTCTGAAAGTCCACCTGCGCAACAAGCCCCTGACCCAGGGGGTAGACGTGGAGGAGATCGCCAAGAGCACCCCGTACTTCAGCGGCGCCGACCTCAAGAACGTGACCAACGAGGCCGCCCTGGAAGCCGCCCGCATTGGCAAGACGCAGATCGACATGAGCGACTTCTACCGCGCGCTGGACAAGATCACCCTGGGCCTGGAAAACGGCTCGCTGACCATCAGCGAGCAGGAGAAGAAGGCCATCGCGTACCACGAGGCCGGACATGCGGTGACGGCGGCTGTCATTCCCGGCAGCGACAAACTGCAGAAAGTCAGCATCATTCCACGTGGGCGTGCCCTGGGCGCAGCCTTCTATCTGCCCGAAGAGCAGGTGCTGATGAGCAAGGAGCGCCTGGAAAACCAGCTGATCGTGGCGCTGGGCGGACGCGCCGCCGAGGAAGTCTTTATGGGCAGCGTGACTTCCGGTGCCGCCGACGACTTCCGCAAGGCGACCAACATCGCCCGCAAGATGGTGCTGGAGTGGGGCATGGGCGATAACTTCAAGAACATGGCCCTGACCACCGACAGTGGCCCGGTCTTCCTGGGCGAGGACATGGCCAAGCCCAAGATGTTCAGCGAGCACACCTCTCAGCTGGTGGACGAGGATGTCAAGCGCATCCTGAACCGTGCTTTCGAGCGTGCCCGTGAGATCGTCACCGAGTACAAGCAGGCCATGCACGATGTGGCCGACGCACTGCTCTCGCAGGAACTGATCACCGGCGACGTGGTCCGCGAAGCCGTCGCCCGAGTGGGAGGCCATAGCCAGCCCATGCCGCAGACCACGGCCTGACCAGCAGGTCTGACGCTACTGCCCCCCGCTCCGGCGGGGGTTTTTGTGTGCTGGTGCTGAACTGCACCCCGGTCAGGCGTTCCCTGGTGGAGTCTCAGAGCAGCGCCTTTTCCATTCGCCGGATCTGGACTTGTCCCGGCCAACTTCAGGAGGCTGGTCCATTCCAGCATCTTCTCTTCAGCGACAGCTACCTGCTGCTTCTGGTCACACATCAACACGGAGCCGCCGGAGACAATCACGCACCAGCAGCGTTTTCCGTTCCCAGCACAGTATGCCCGGCATTGCGCAATGTCGTCAGCGTCGCCGGAAGCTGATTCCGGGCCACCAGTACATAGTCGGTATTAAACGTACTGAGCGCAAAAATGCCTACGCCAGCGTCGCGTAGCGGGTTCAGGACCGAGGCCAGGATGCCAGTCAGACTGAACTCGAAAGGCCCGTGCAGCTTGAGGGCCACCCAGCCGCGCTGTGCCCGCGCTCCTTCCGGTACAAGATGTTCTTCGCAGACCAGGGAACACTCGTCGGCGGCCAGGGTCAGGCTGAATAAGCTTCCGCCCGGCGCAGGAAAAGGTCCTCCAATAGGGAGCTGCGCCACAGCGAAACCCGCCGGCAGCAGAGACAGGGATAGTGAAGGAGACACCTTCCATGCTGCCATGTGAGAGGGCCTGTCAGAAGCTACTCGCGCCAGATGGCCCAGGTCTGACGGTCCAGTATGTCCATCTCAATGGGCGCACGGCCACCCTGACGCAACAGAGACATGATCTGCCCCCGGTGGTGGCTGTCGTGCACCAGCGTATGGATCAGGAACTGCGCCGGGTGGGACGTGTAGACGCCGTCAAAGCCCCGTTTCTCGGTCAGGGCAGCCTGGACCGCGTTCAGCGCCGCCTCGTCTCCCCTGTCCAGAGCGTCGGCCAGCTGTGCGACGTCACGTGTGGTCAGCCAGAACCTCTCTTCGGTCCCCGCCACGACCTCTGGCAGCCCTGAGGCATGGGCCGGCGAGATGTGCGAAAGCCAGCCGGCACGGAAGCCTGCCAGATGCCCCAGATGCTGTCCCACACTCCAGCCGCCCCGGCCGTCACCAAGGTCCAGGTCTGCTGCCGTGACCGTTGCCAGGAGGACTGCGTTGACGCGGGCGTTGCGGCGGAAGGTACTGAGAATCAGGTCGGTATCGGACATAAGAATCTCCTGTCAGCGCTGAGGTGAGAGGGGGGCGTGCGGTGGTCTGGGCTGGCTTGTTCATAGTGACCTGACTCTGGCGGCCCGTGGCGCACATCAGCAGGCGCGGTGACAAGACGCCGGCAAAAGCGCCAGGGCTGGGTCGGGGTGCATCCGTATGCCAGATGTACGCCATACCACCCACACTTGCTTCCTGAACACAGCTGCCAGCCGCCTCTCCGGGAGCCCTGGTTGGCCTTGACCTGGGGTCGCGTGAGCAGACACACGGCCGCAGCCACCCGGCTCCAGCAACAGTTGCACTGGTCCAGATGGCATGCAGCGGGCAGCCTCAACGCTCGTGGAAGGCCGGGGGCTCGATACCCAGGGCACGCAGGTACACGTACCCCTGCCCGCGATGATGGTTTTCGTTGTCTATAGCGTACAGCACGGTATCCAGCGGCGACAGATGACCCCAGGGCATATCCTGCTTGCGTGTGAACCACATGGGGTCGGCGTCCGGCAACGCCTGGGCCAGCCGGGGCGTCTGGGCATCCCAGGCGCTCAGCAACGCGAGGCGGTCTTTGGGGTCAGGTTCCTGGGGAGGCTGCCAGCTCCAGTCATCGGTGGACAGGCCCTTCAGGCAGTACTCGGTCAGACCCTGGAGTTCCCAGGCGAGTTCACCAAAGGAGCGCATGGGAGGCGCCGCCGTGAAGCTGAACAGGTCGCCTTCGGGAAAGGCCTCGATCACGCGGCGGGTGAGCCCCCGGTTGCCCTGCCAGTGAGTCAACAGGGCGTCGAGGGTCAGGACAGCGGCGGGCATGGTGTGGATCGTCATAGATGAACCTCCTCAGGTCGAATCTGCCCACAGCGTAACCAGCATTGCCGTCAGAACGTGTCGTATTTCTCTTTTACACTGGGTGCATGTATGACCCGTCCATGCGCGTACTGACCGTGCTGGAATTGCTGCAGGCCCGCGAAAGCGTGACCGGAGCCGAACTGGCCCGCCGACTGGAAGTCAGCCCGCGTACCGTGCAGCGCTATGTGGCGCGGCTGCAGGACCTGGGCATTCCGGTCGAGGGCCGTCGCGGCGTGGGCGGCACCTACCGCCTGAAGCCCGGCTTTCGGCTGCCACCTCTGATGTTTACTGGCGAAGAGGCCCTGAGTCTGGCCCTTGGACTGCGGGCGCTCCGGCACCTGGGCCTGCACACCCTGGCCCCTGCGGCGGAGGCTGCGGGCGCCAAGCTTTCCCGTACCCTTCCGGCGCCCCTGCGCGACGGGATTCAGGCCCTGGAGACAGCCGTGCAGCTGGACGCCTCGCCCTGGGTTGTCAGCACCGACGCGGCCCTGCTGGCTGCCCTGTTACGGGCAGTGCGCGAATCACGCACCGTCGAATTCCGGTATGTCGCGGCGCAGGGAGCAGGTACCACCCGGCAGGCCAATATCTACCGGGTCCTGCACCTGGGCGGCCGCTGGTATGCGGTGGGCTGGTGTCTGCTGCGCGGCGCTTTGCGTTCATTCCGTCTTGACAGGATGGACAGCCTCTGCGTGCTTGACACGCAGTTTGTGGCTCCTGCTGATTTCGACGCTGCTGCGGTGCTGCGCGCCTCACTTCCCGGAATTCAGATGCACGAGGTCAGCGTGTGGCTGGCCTGCCCACCTGAAGAACTGCGTGGCCGGGTGTCTGCCTGGCACACCGAGATCCTCCCGGAGGAGGGCGGCACCCGCCTGCGTACCCAACGTGAGGAGCTGGAGTCGTTCGCGGCGTTTCTGCTGGGGCTGGCAGTCACCTTCCGGGTGGACGGACCGCCTGAGCTCCGTGAGGCGTTCGGTACGCTGGCCCGGCGTTGTGCGCAGCAGACCGCTTACACTGGGCCATGAGCCACCCCACAAACAGTGACCTCGCCCAGGGCAAGGCCTACAGCGGACATGGCGTGACGGTGTACTACGACGCCCGGCGCTGCGTGCATGTCGCCAACTGCGTGCGGGCCCTGCCCACAGTGTTCCGCCCCGGCGAGCGGCCGTGGATACAGGCGGATCAGGCCTCTGCCGAAGAGGTCGCGGCGGTCGTGCGCGCCTGTCCGACCGGGGCGCTGCACTATGTCCTGACCGATGATGGCCCAGAACAGCCGGAGGACATCACTACCGTTACCCTGGTGCCGGACGGACCGTTGGTGCTGCGCGGCAACCTGAACATTGCAGGCCAGCGTGAGGTGCGCGCCGCACTGTGCCGCTGTGGAGCAAGCAGCAACAAGCCTTACTGTGACGGTACGCATGCCCAGGTGGGATGGACCAGCCACTGACCGCCAGGGCACACAGAGCAGTCCTCATGGTGGGGTCCACAGCAGTCAAGGGCTTCAACTATCAACGGCTGTTGGGCGAGGGGAGCAAGTGACCGCGGCAGACGGGGCCTGAAGTTGACGGGAGTGCGCCTCTCCCGTCAATAAAGCGGAATACTGCTGTCAGCCGAGCTTCCCGGGCACTCACCATGTCCTCGGTACAATGCCGCATGGCTTCATACAACATCTCCGATCTGATCCGCAGGAAACGCGACGGCCAGACCCACACCCGCGAGGAGCTTGAAGCGCTGGTGCTGGGGTACACCCGTGGAGAGGTTCCGGACTACCAGATCAGCGCCTGGCTGATGGCGGTGTACCTGCGGGGCATGGCCGAACAGGAAACGGCGGACCTGACGATGGTGATGGCCCAGAGCGGCGACCTGATGAACCTGGGCGACCTGCCCCGGACTGTCGACAAGCACTCCACCGGAGGCGTGGGCGACAAGACCAGCCTGATCCTGGCCCCGATGCTCTCAGCACTGGGGCTGACGGTGGCCAAGATGAGCGGCCGGGGGCTGGCCCACACGGGCGGCACCATCGACAAGCTGGAGAGCATTCCCGGCTGGACCCCGGAACTGGAGGAGGCTCGGTTTCTGTCACAGGCGCGTGAGATCGGTCTTGCGCTGGTCGGGCAGAGCAAGGATCTGGCCCCGGCGGACGGCAAGCTCTACGCCCTGCGCGATGTGACGGCCACGGTCGACTGCCTGCCGCTGATCGCCAGCTCAATCATGAGCAAGAAGCTGGCGTCCGGGGCCCATACGGTGGTGCTGGACGTCAAGGTCGGCGCAGGAGCCTTTATGCGTACCCTGGAAGACGGCCGCGGGCTGGCACGCGCCATGGTGGACATCGGGACGCGGGCCGGGCGGCAGGTGCGCGCCGTGCTGACCGATATGGACACGCCGCTGGGGCACATGGCAGGCAACAGCCTGGAAGTGCTCGAAGCTCTGGACACGCTGCGGGGTCAGGGACCGCAGGATCTGACCGAGCTGTGTGTGTCCCTGGCGGTCGAAGCCCTGGTGGCCCAGGGAGAGACCCCCACCCAGGCGGAGGCACGTGCCCGCGCCACCCTGAGCGACGGCTCGGCATTGCAGCGGTTCCGGGCCTTTGTGGAGGCTCAGGGAGGAGACGCCAGCTATGTGGACGAGCCTTCCAGGTTCGACGTGGCGCCGGGACGCGCGGACATCGTGGCTCCGGGCAGCGGCTTTGTTGAGCGGGTGGACGCCCTGAGCGTGGGGCGGGCGGTGCTGGCCCTGGGCGGCGGCCGGGAGCGCAAAGGCGAAGCGATTGATCACGGAGTGGGCGTCGAACTGCTCCGCAAGCCCGGCGAGGCCGTGCAGGCCGGCGAAGCCATACTGCGGCTCTACCACCGCGATGGCCGCGGCCTGGAGATAGCCCAGCGTCTGCTGCACGAGGGCCTGAACATCAGCGAGGCTGCCCCGCAGCCCGAGCCGCTGATTCTGGACCGCGTGAACTGACTGTCGCTGGGCCGCGTTTACGGCTCTGGCCGCCGCAGCCCGAGCCACCCGATCTCAGGGCAGGCGGATAATGCGGCAGTTCTCGCGCGGGGTGTCTGGGGCATTGGTCGCCACAACGACCTGTTCGTCTGCCCCCACAAACCCCTGACAGCGCGCCTGCTCGCGCAGGTAGTCCGGATTGGTGGCGTTGCGCTCGGCATCCCGCAGGATTTTCACGTCACGCTCCAGACCCTGGATACGTTCGCGGGTCTCGCGGGTCTGCTGGCTCCACGTGACGCTGCGGTAGGCGGTATGTCCCAGCTGGAACGTCAGCTGCACGATGCCCAGGCCAGTGAGCAGGCTGGCCAGCATCATGCTCAGGGGCAGCCGGCTCAGACGCCGCCATAGGTCCCGGCGCGGTGCGGGCGGTGGCGGGGGAGCACCATGATCCATGTGCAGCAGCATAGCGCTGTGTCCTGAGGGTCATTTGCTCCTGGGGCCGAAAAAGCGGAGTTCGGGACCAGCCTCACGGCGCCGCTACACTGGACGACATGACCGACGTCTCCCCTTCTGCCCCGGCCCAGGCAGCACCCGGCCGGATTCCGGAGCTGAACTGGGCCGACGCCCACCGCGCCAGCATCCAGATGCGCTACAGCGACATCGACACCAACCATCACGTCAATAACGGCCGCTACGGCGAATACCTGGAAAATGCCCGCATCATGCTGATGCGCGACGTCGGTTTGTGGGATGCCGGTGAACGCACCGTCCTGGCCCGCATGGAACTGGACTACGTGCAGGAGATCCGCGCCGGACAGGACCTGATGGTCGAGTCCCTGATCGAGCGTCTGGGCCGCACCAGCTGGACCGTCGTGGCCCGGATTCTGGCCGACGGCGTGCCGTGCGCCTTTTCCCGTGCGGTGCTGGTACGCGTCAACACCGATCATCAGCCTCAGCCGCTGCCGGAGTGGGTGCGTGAAGCCCTCTCGACGTTGATGGTCCGCCCGTGAGCGGGGTGCGCTACGAGGACCGCGTGATGTACCAGGGCGATATCTGGGTGCGGCTCGACACCCTGCCGCGCCTGCTGGCCGAGGGCTGGCGCCGGACCCTATCAGAAGGCGGCGTGGTCAGCGTGGTGCGCACGCCGTTTCAGTGGGCCATGGGGTCGCCGGTCATTGAGATCGAGACCGGTGGGTACATGGGCGATGTCGGACTGTACGTCCCTGAAGTGCAGCTGCGTGAAGCCCTGATCCTGCTGGGCGAAGACGATGGTGGCGGCGTAGACGGCCTGGATGAGGAAGAAGAGCCCAGACGGTAAAGTAACAGCCAATTTCAAGCGTTCTTTCCGGAAGCGTGGAACCGGTTCCGGGCTGTTTCAGGAGTCCACATGACCAATCCCATCCCCAGTGCCCAGACCGCCAGTATCGGCGTGGACGTGGGCGGCACCAAGATCGCCTGCGGTGTGCTGCGAGGCGATCAGTTGCTCGAGCGCCACGTGCAGCCAACCCCCGAGACCGGCTGGGAGGCGGTCCTTGACGCCATTGCTGCCCAGGTGCAGCAGATTCAGCGCGCGCATCCGGAGGCCCGCCTGATCGGCGTGGGCATTCCCGGCCCCCTGAACGCCGACCGAACCCGGGTCAAATTTGCGCCCAACATCTACGGCTTCACCGACGTCCCCATGGTCGACGGCCTGCGCGACCGCCTGGGCCAGCGCATCATTCTGGAAAACGACGCCAAGGCCGCCGCCCTGGCCGAGGCCCACCTGGGTGCAGCCCGCGGCGCCGAGAGCAGCGTGTACGTCACCGTCAGCACTGGCATCGGCGCCGGGATCGTCATTAACGGGCGCATCTGGCGCGGCCGGCACGGCATCGCCGGTGAGCTGGGGCATGTCACGGTCATGCCCGGCGGGCCGGTCAGTGGCGCGGGCCTGGACGGCGCCCTGGAGGCCATGGCCAGTGGTACGGCCATTGCCCGCGACGCCAGCTACGCCCTGAACCGCGAGGTCAGCACCGCAGAGGCCTTCTCGCTGGCGCAGCAGGGTCACCCAGGCGCCCGGCGTGTGGTCATGCAGGCCCTCAAGCACATCGGCGTGGCGCTGGCCGACCTGCAGAAGGTGCTGGACCCGGAAGTGTTCGTGATCGGCGGCGGCGTGGCCAGCGTGGGGGACTTTTTTTTCCAGGGGGTTCAGGCCGCCGCCAACGACTACGCGGCCGGCTTCGCCCCCGTCACCATCCGGCGTGCGCAGCTGGGCACCGACGCGGGAGTGATTGGCGCTGCACTGGCGGCCCAGCACGGGTGAGGTCGCCCCCTTGATGGCTCAGGAAGTTCCCTGGTCCCTGCTCGCTGGGGTGCGGGCGTATGCCCTGCCGTTCTATCAGGAGCCCCACCGGGCCTACCACACGGCCGTGCACGTGCGCGAGCTGCTGCTGGGTCTGGGGCGGCGCGGAGTGCTGAGCCCGGCACTGGCCCTGGCAGTCTGGGGCCATGACCTGGTCTATGAACCCGGCGCGACCGACAACGAGCAGCGCAGCGCCGAGCTGTTCGACGCCTGGCTGGCGTCACGGGGAGCACCGGATGATCTGCGTGAGCAGGTGCGGGACCTGATCCTGGTCACCCGGCATGTGGCGCCTGCCTTCACCCACGAAGAGGCCCTGCTGGTGGACGCTGACCTGAGCATCCTGGGCGCCAGCCCGGAAGCGTTTGGGGTCTACGATGCGGCCATCCGCAGGGAGTACGCTCATGTGCCGGAGTGCCGTTACCGGCACGGGCGTCTGGCGGTGCTGCGCGGCTTTCTGGAACGCGAGACACTGTACCTTACCCCGGAATATGCGGACCTTGATGCGCCGGCCCGGCGCAACCTGCGTGCCGCGATAGCAGCGCTGGAAAACAGCCGATAAATGTGAAAGTGCCTCCCACAGCGGGAGGCACTTCGACAAGAAAGGAGCTTCAGTCCGCGGCGCTGCCGTGGTTGCCCGACTGAATATCCTTGCGCTGCTGCTCGGCCTTGGCCTCGATCTTGGCCTTGATCTTCTTCTGGGTATAGCTGGCCTCGCGTTCGCGCTGGTCGAGCACGCCACGGATGAAGCGGATGTCGTCCTCGATGCCGGGAATCACAACCTGCTCCAGAGCATTGACGCGGCGGGAGGTCTTCTTGATCTCCTCGCCGATCCGGCGCAGCTTGGTTTCGGTTGCGGCGACCTTCACGATGGCTTCCATGACGCCGCCAAAATCGGTGGCCGCCTGAATGGTGCGCGCCCCGACGTTGATGGGGCTGAAGTTCGTCGTCTGGTTGCGCTCAGGAATATTGATGCGGGGGACCTTGACGCCGTAGATGCTTTCAATCTGCATATTCACGGCGTAGTCGCCGCTTCCTGCCAGACTGAGGCTCTCCACAGCTTCGGGGCTGTCCCAGGCCTTGGCCCCGAACAGGCTGGTGTAGGCACCCTTGCTGACACCGCCGAGCTGCTCGCGCGCCGCCAGCGCGTCCTTGACCAGGGCAAAGAATTCGCCGATCAGGGCGTCACGCTTGCGCTTGAGCAGGTCTGCGCCGCCGGACGCCGTCTTGAGGCTGGCCTTACTGGCGAGCAGGGCGCTGCGGGTAGGGCTGATCTGTCCTGCCATTGATATTCACCTCCTCTTGCGGGGGAAACAGGAGGGAGCGCAGGCCCCCTCCTGTACGTACCTAGCTTAGCCCAGGCTCCGGCTGCCCTTCCACATTTCGTCCATCTTGGTACCGTAGTACTTGTCGATGGCGTCCTTGGAGATACGGGTCAGCTGGCTCTGGGGCAGCTTGGACAAGATGCCCCAGGCGACCGTCAGGCTGTCGTCGATGCTGCGGTCCTGGTCGCCCTGACCGATGAAGTACTGCTCGAAGTCATCGGCGAAGCGCAGGTACAGCTTGTCGGTTTCGGTCAGCGCGTCCTCACCGGTGATGGCCACCAGCTTGCGCAGGTCCAGACCGTTGGCGTAGGCCGCGAACAGCTGGTCGGAGATGTTCTTGTGGTCGGCGCGGGTCTTGCCCTTGCCGATGCCGTTGCCCTGCAGACGGCTCAGGCTGGGCAGCGGGTTGATCGGCGGGAACACACCCTTGGAGTTCAGGGTGCGGTCCACCACGATCTGACCCTCGGTGATGTACCCGGTCAGGTCGGGGATGGGGTGGGTGATGTCGTCGTCGGGCATCGACAGGATCGGCACCTGGGTGACCGAGCCGGGCTTGCCTTCCACCACGCCGGCGCGCTCGTACAAGGACGCCAGGTCGGTGTACATGTAGCCGGGGAAGCCACGGCGACCGGGGATCTCTTCACGCGCACCGCCGATTTCACGCAGCGCCTCGCAGTAGTTCGTCAGGTCGGTCAGGATCACCAGCACGTGGTAGCCGTGCTCGAAAGCCAGGTACTCGGCGGTGGTCAGCGCCATGCGGGGGGTCAGCAGACGCTCGACGGCCGGGTCATCGGCCTTGTTCAGGAACAGGACCGAGCGGGCCAGCGCACCGGTGCGCTCGAACTCCTGGGTGAAGAAGCTGACTTCGCGCTGGGTCAGACCCATCGCGGCGAAGACCACGGCGAAGTCACCCTCGTGACCGGGCACCTTGGCCTGACGGGCGATCTGCGCGGCCAGTTCGTTGTGCGGCAGACCCGAGCCGGAGAAGATCGGCAGCTTCTGGCCACGGATCAGGCTGGTCTGCACGTCGATGGTGCTGATGCCCGTCTGGATGAACTCCTCGGGCTTGGCGCGCGCGGCCGGATTCATGGCCTGACCGTTGATGCTCAGGCGCTGCTCAGCCACAACCTGGGGCAGCCCGTCAATGGGGCGGCCCAGGCCGTCGAAGCGGCGGCCGATCATTTCCTTGCTCACGCCCAGGCGCGCCACGTCCTCAACGAGACTCACGCTGGCGGTCGCCAGGTCCAGACCACGGGTTTCCTCGAACACCTGGATCACGGCGTTCTGGTCGGTCACCGAGATGACCTGACCGCCGCGTGAGCGCCCGGTGGCGTCCTTGATGTTCACGATGGCGCCGTACGCCAGATCCGAGGCCGCGTTCACGAACAGCAGCGGACCGGAGATGTACGCGACGTCGTTGTATTCCTTCTGGAGAAGGGTCACGCTTTCACTCCTTTGAAGGTGTTGTGAAGCTCGTCCATTACGCCTTCACCGTAGGCCATGAACTCGTTTTCGGGGGTGTAGCGGGCGCGGGCCAGCTTCTCGATCACGGGGTTCTGGATGATCTCATCGATGGTCGCGCCGTTCCTGAGGGCCGAGTCGGCCTCGTCATAGAACTTCAGGAACATCTTCATCAGGCCGTAGTTCTTGGGCATGGAAGCCGAGGCGTCCACCGGGTCAAAGCCGTTTTGCTGCAGGAAGTCCTGCCTCAGCATGCGGCCGGTCTCGATGATCAGACGCTCGTTGTCCTGCAGGGCGTCGGGACCGACGAGCTGCACGACTTCCTGCAGGGCGGCTTCCTGCTGCAGCAGGTTGCCGATGCGCTGGCGCAGTTCCGGGAAGTCCGGGCCCACGTTCTGGCGGTACCACTTGTCCAGGATCGGCGTGAACAGGCTGTAGGAGCCGTTCCAGTTGATCGCCGGGAAGTGGCGGCGGCGCGCCAGACCGGCGTCCAGACGCCAGAAGGCACCGGTGATACGCAGGGTGGCCTGGGTCACGGGCTCGGACATGTCGCCGCCTGCGGGGCTCACGGCGCCGATCACGGACACGGCGCCGTCGTCACCGGAGAGGGTCTTGACGGCGCCGGCGCGCTCGTAGAAGGCGGCCAGCTTGGCGCCCAGGTAGGGCGGGTAACCTTCTTCGGCGGGCATTTCTTCCAGGCGGGAGGAAATCTCGCGCAGCGCCTCGGCCCAGCGGCTGGTGCTGTCGGCCATCAGCGATACGCTGTAGCCCTGGTCGCGGAAGTACTCGGCCAGCGTGATGCCGGTGTACACGCTCGCTTCACGGGCGGCCACGGGCATGTTGGAGGTGTTGGCGATCAGGATGGTGCGGTGCATCAGCGGTCCGCCGGTTTTGGGGTCAACCAGTTCCGGGAACTCCACCAGCACGTCGGTCATCTCGTTGCCGCGCTCGCCGCAGCCCACGTACACCACGATGTCGGCGTTGCCGTACTTGGCGACGGACTGCTGGGTCACGGTCTTGCCGGACCCGAAGGGGCCAGGGATCGCAGCCGCGCCACCCATCACCAGGGGGAACAGCACGTCCAGGATGCGCATTCCGGTCAGGAACGGCAGGCTGGGGTCGAGCTTCTTCTGCACCGGACGCGGCGCGCGCACAGGCCAGTAGTGGGCCAGACGCAGCTTGGTGCCGTCTTCCAGTTCGGCGATGGTGTCGTCGATGGTGTATTCACCGGCGTCGGCGACCCAGCGCAGCTTGCCTCCCTTGTCAGGGGGCGTCAGGATCTTGTGGGTAAAGCTGAATTCCGGAACGGTGCCCAGAATGCCGCTGCCGACCACCGTGTCACCGGCCTGCACGCCAGGCGTGAAGGCCCACTTCTTGGTGCGGTCCAGCGAGGACACTTCGATGCCGCGGGCAATAAAGTCGCCCGAAGCTTCGCGGATCTTGTCCAGGGGGCGCTGAATGCCATCGTAGATGCCGTTGAGCATGCCCGGCCCGAGCTCGACGCTCAGGGGAAGGCCGGTGGTCTCGACAGGCTCACCCACGGTCAGACCGCTGGTGTCCTCATACACCTGCACGAAGGCGGTGTTGCCGTCGAGGCGGATGATCTCGCCCACGAGGCGTTCTCTGCCCACGCGCACGATGTCGTACATTTTCGCGCCGTACATGCCGTCTGCGATGACGGCCGGTCCGGCGATGCTCTGCACGACGCCTTGCTTGTTCTGCGTCATTTGGATCTCCTTGAGAAAGGTCGAAGAGGGGCCGGAAAGCGCGGGGGCGGGAAAGGTCTGGGGGCTGCGGCCTGAGCAGGCGATGCCTTCTGGAAGAAGCGGAGCCTCTGGACATGCCCCCGACGCTTTGACCCGTTAGACCTCTTTTACAGCTTGATGTCGAAGCCGATGGTGTCGCGGACCAGTTTGCCCATGTACGCCTTGGCATCTACCGTGTCGGTGGCAAAGGCGTCCTTGAGGCTAGGGATCGGCAACAGAATGGGCAGGTCACGGCCGCGCATGACACGTGCAGTCGCGCTGGCCGGGTCCGGGATCAGGCCAGTGTCCACCGCGATCAGACCGAAGTCGCCGCTGAGGATGGTCTGTTCCAGAATCTGGACCGCGTTCTCGCGGCTGGCCTCGATGACCTGCGCGCCGGCCAGACGGTAGCCTGTGGCGGTTTCGGTATCGCTGAGCACAGCGACACGCTGGGTGCTGCCTGAGTGCGTCATGCCTGCACCTCACGGCGGATCTGGTCGGTGGGCAGATCGTAGTACTTGCCGCGCCCGATCAGGCGGAGCTTGGCAATCTCGATTTCCTTACGGCGCAGGAAGTCCAGGATGATGCCCACCCCCTCCGGATCACCAGCCGCTGTGTTGCGCGCAGCAGTGTCCAGGGCGGTACGGGCGGCCACCTCGGCCTCTTCCATGCTGGGCGCTTCCAGAATCGCGGCGATGTTCGCCACGCCCCCGGCGTCCCCACCGCTCAGGCGGCTGTACCCCCCTGCGTCCAGGCTGCCGCCCGAAACAAACAGGTTGGGATCAAGTGCCTGGGCCTGAGCCCCGGTGCCCCGGGCCGCGCGGGCGATCAGCGCGTTGGTCACGTCGATCTCGCGCGTCAGGTAACGGCGCAGGCTGGTGTTGCGCGCCACCTGAAGGGCGTAGCGGTAGTAGCCCTGGTCCAGCGCCACTTCCAGATCAAGGAGACGGTTGCTGCTGCCGTAAGCCGCCGCACCGTTGCGCATGGCCTGGGCCAGCGGGTGGCCGCTGATGGCGATGGCGGCCGCCGCGCTCTGCAGATCGGTGCTCTGGGCGGCCGTCTGCAGGGCTGCGGGGCGGATGGTGCCCCCGGGAATCAGACCTTCGAGAATCGCGTCGGCGCCGCGTCCGCTGACAATGCCGCGCACGATGGTCTTGAGGTTGACCAGATCCCACTTCATCAGCAGGGCCTGGATCTCGCGTTTGGCCTCGCCGTCGGCAAAGCCCAGGACCTTCTGGGTGGTGGCAAACAGGTTCTGCGAGAGCGCGCGGTCGAGTTCGGGGAGCCCGGCGCCCTCAGTGGTGGTCTCGCGCATGTTGGCGCCAAGATCCGTTTCACTGAGCACGCGCAGGAACTCCTGGTAGCTGCCCGACGCGAGCGCCGCGTCCAGGGCGCGCCCGTCCAGCAGCTTGGTCCGCATGACACGGACACGCGTGTTGATGTACGAGTAGTCGTCGGGCATGAGCGGTTCCTTTACTCGGCGAGCAGGCGGCTGACCTGCGGCGCGAGTTCGCCCCTGACGCGTTCCAGACGGCCCGCGAGGGTGTTGGTGATGCCGCTCTTGCCGCCGCGGGCAACCACGCGCACGCCGCCCTGGATGGCCGGGTTCTCGCGCACGGGAATGTCGTGCACCAGTTCGCGGGCCAGCGCCGCCTCGGCGGGGTTGACCTCCACGGCCTCGGCATCGGAGATCACTTCGCGCGCCTGATAGATCAGGCGGCCCAGGATGTCACGGTACTCGGGGACGCGGGTGATTTCCGCGATCTGCTGGTTGACCAGCTCATACACCTGACTCATGCCGCTTTCGCTGGCGGTGAGGCGGGCGGCGTTCAGGTCCAGGTCGGCGGCGCTGCGCGCACGCACGATCCCGGCCTGACGCTGGGTTTCCAGGGCACGCTGGCGGCTTTCGATCAGCGCCTGCGCGCGCTCCTGGGCCTGAGCGACGATCATCTGGGAGCGGTCACGGGCTTCGGCGCGGATGCGCTCGATCTCCGATTGCGCCTCCTGTTCGAGAAGCTTGTCGAGCGCCATATCAGGGAAGGATGAACAGCGCCAGGAAGCCGAAGATGACCAGGGTTTCGGGGATCAGGAAGTACAGCAGCAGGCTACCGGCCTTGCTGGGATCCTCCGCCACGGCGCCCACCAGGCTCGAGCCGATGCGGGCCTGCGCGATGCCGGTGCCCACAGCGCCGAGGCCCAGGGCCAGACCGGCGCCGATGGCACGCAGGCCACGGTACATATCGTCGGGTCCACCGGCAGCGGCGCCGGCTTCTGCAGCCAGACCGCTGGTGGCAAGGGCAAGGACGAGGGACGCGAGGACGATCTTGTTGTACTTGGTCATGTCAGACACTCCTGAAAATTATTTGACCTGCCCGCTGCTGTTGGCAGCCGGGCTGAGGCGGCGAAGGGGGTTGTAGGCGGGGCTGGTCTCGTTGTTGAAGCCGGTGGGGTTCAGGAACTCGACCATGTGAAGACGCAGCGGCTGCACGATGTGGCCGATCAATGTCAGGGCCAGCACGAAGAAGTGCAGCACAGCGCCCAGTACGATGCCCAGCAGAATGCCGATAAAGCCGATGCGCTCGTACATGCTCCAGCCGACATCGGTGCAGAGCTTGGCGAGAATGGCCGACACCAGACCGACGGCGAAGATACGGGAGTAGCTCATGACGGCCCCGCCCTGCGAGAGCAGTTCGATGGGCAGCATGGGGAAGTGCTTGATGACGCGCAGGTATCCGATGACGAAGGCTGCGAAGCCCAGGTACATCAACAGGACGCGGGGATCAGCAAAGTTGCCGAAGGCCCCGAAGTCCTTCCCGGCGCGGGTGGCGAAGGCCATCATGACCAGGCCGAACACGCCACCGAACAGCGCGATGCCTTCCCAGGTATGGGCGCTGTCGCGGTGCTTGATGCCCTGCTGAATACGGATGGCCCAGCCCCACAGCACCTGCAGGATGCCGAACAGCAGCGCAAACACCAGAGCGATGTTGCTGAAGTAGCCGGTTTCCAGGCGGGGGAACACGATGGGAATCAGGCCGTAGTGCTTCTCACCGTGCTCTTCGTAACGCGCACCGGTCCAGCCCCACAGGTTGTTGAGCAGATCCGGGTTGACATAGAAGAAGTGCATGTGCTCGAGCAGCGTGCCGAAGAACTCACCGGTCAGGAAGCCCCACAGGATGCTCCAGGCGGCCATCACGTTGGTGACATAGCCCAGGTCCCTCAGGGTGGCCGGCGGCACGTACGCGCCGAAGAAGCTGAGATCCCAGCCCTCGTTGCGGCGGGCCTTGCCCAGCAGCCACATGCCGAACAGCAGGAACAGCAGGCCGTAGCCGATGTCCGCGATGATGATCCCGAAGAACAGCGGGAAGAACACCGCCACCACCCAGGTGGGGTCGAAAGACCCGTACTTGGGCAGGCTCATCAGGCCCATCACGGTCTGGAAAGGGCGCACGTAGCTGTTGTTCTTGAGCTGGACCGGCACGGCGTCGTCGTGGTGCTCGTCGACCGGGTGCAGCTCGTAGCTGACAGCGTCGCCGAACTTGCCCAGCGCCGCCTGCAGTGCAGGCACGCGGTCCACCGGGACGTAACCCTGCATGGCCAGACTGTACTTACCGCGCGCACTTACGGCGCGTACGTCGTGGACGGCAACCCGGTCTTTCAGGGCGTCGCGCACGGCAAACAGGGCGGGGCCGTGGGTCTGGGCCAGCTGGTCACGCTGATCGTTCAGCTGGCGCTGACGGTCGGTGCCGGTGCGCGCGATCTGGTCCATCTCAGCCGCAGCGTCGGTCAGCGAAAGCTGGTCGAAGCGGCCGGGCAGGCGCAGTTCGCCCAGACGGGCGCGGCTCAGTGCGGCGCGGGCAGCGTCGCGCTCGCCACGCAGGGTCGCCACCACACCGACGCGGTTGGCACCCACGCTCTCCATGGATACCGCGTAACGGTCACCCAGAGTCTCGCGCAGGGCCGCGTCGAGTTCGCCAGCGTTATCGGTAGGAGAAAGCAGGAAAGGCACCAGCGCCACACGGCGGCTGCGGCCGAGGCCGCCCACCATACGGGCGAGCGCACGCACGGTATCCCCGTAGGCGCGTTCCGTGTCCAGGTCCGCCTGCAACTCCTGGCGGTCCCGCGCCAGCGCCGAGACCGGCCCGGCGGCGGCTTCCACCACGTCCGCCCACTCGCTTTGAGCCGGCAGGGTAGCGGGGGCAGGGCGGTAGGCACCCAGTTCGGCAATGGTGCTGTCCGCGCGGGCAAGCAGGCGCTCGTCCTCGCGGCGGTGCTGGGCATCCTGCCCGGCGAGCGTGCCGGTGTTCAGCGGCCCGCCCGTGATGGGTTTGAGATGCAGCACTCCGGCGTCCTGCAGGGCCGCAATGACCGACTCGCTGTCGCGCTTGCGCGTGGCGATCACGACCTGCTGCATCGGGTTGATCACGGCAGCACCGCCCTCAGGATGTGCTCGGCAGCCTGCTGAATGCGCGCCGAGGCACGTTCACGGGTTGCATACGCGTCGCCTTCTGCCTTGCTGCGAGCTTCCTCACGGATGCGTGCAGTCTCGGCGGCGAGTTGCTGATCATGCTCGGCCTGCAGGGCCTGCGCGCGCGTTTCCGCGTCGCGGAGGATGCGGGCCGCTTCAGCTTCTGCCGCTTCGACTTCCCGCCTGGCTTCCTCACGGGCGGCTTCGATCTGCGCGTCCAGCGCGGCCTCACGGCTGGCCAGCTCACTCAAGACTCGACTTGAAACGTCCAAATCCCTCCTCCTTTCCCTTCGTGACACGTCTCCAGAATTCCGTCCGAAAATCCCCATCCGGAGATGAGGTGTCAGGAAGCTGGAGCGTGCTGATGGCCCGACCCTTATTACAATTGCGTCAGACTCGCCCAGCATCCTAACACAGCGTTAATAAGCTTCTGGCGGGCCAAGCGTCCCGGAGAGCACTCCTTGAAGTACCCCCTGGAGTCACCCGGTGGGGAACGGTTTCAAGCCAAAAAACTCAGGACTCAGTTGGACACTCGAATAAAAAAACCTGCCCCGGGGATGCGGTCAGGGACAGGGACGTGGAAGGTCAGGAAGTCAGAATTCAGACTCAGTCGCCACCGAGGAAAATGGGAGCACCCAGGCCGGTTTCGTTCTCGCTGTAGCCTTGTTCGCGGTGGGCATGCAGGTCCATGCCGGTCAGTTCCTGACTGGCGGGCACCCGCAGCGGGGTAAGGACGCTGACCAGCTTGAGCAGCACCCAGGTTCCGGCGCCGGCGTACAGCACACTGGCCACCACACTGATCAGCTGGGTGAGCATCTGCTCGGGAAGCGGCTTGCCACTGCCCGTGGTCCAGGCCAGGGCGCCGGTCAGCAGGGCGCCCACGATACCAGCGACGCCGTGGCAGGCGAAGACATCGAGGCTGTCGTCCGCACCCAGCCGATGCTTGAACTGCACGGTCCAGTAGCTGGCTGTAGCGCCCAGAGCCCCGATGACCAGAGCCGCCCAGGGGCTGACAAAGGCGCAGGCGGGGGTGATGGCGACGAGGCCGACCACCAGACCGGTCGCAGCGCCTACGGCCGTGGGCTTGCCGTTGCCTGCACTTTCCCAGGTGAGCCAGGTCAGCATGGCCGCTGCCGGTGCAATCAGAGTGGTAATGAAGGCCAGGGCGGCAGTCTGTCCGGCACTCAGGGCACTTCCGGCATTGAAGCCCATCCACCCAAACCACAGCAGCCCTGCGCCCAGCAGCACCAGCGGCACATTGTGCGGAACGTGGGCCGAGCGCGGATACCCGATGCGGGGGCCGATCACGAAGGCGGCCACCAGGGCGCTGACCCCGGCCGAGATATGGATCACGGTGCCTCCGGCAAAATCCAGCGCGCCGTCCTTGAACAGCCAGCCGTCGGCGCTCCAGACCCAGTGGGCCAGCGGGGAATAGATCAGCAGGCTCCACATGGCCCCGAACAGCACGAAAGCCCCAAAGCGCATCCGCTCGACGACCGCGCCGCTGATCAGGGCCAGGGCGATGATGGCGAACATCGCCTGAAAGGCCGCAAACACGTAGGTGGGGATAGTGCCGGTCAGCTGGTCCTGCATGCCACCAAGGCCCAGGTTGCCCAGTCCTCCCACCAGGGCATTGCCCCCTTCACCAAAGGCCAGCGAGTAGCCGGCGAGCATCCACAGCACGCCAACCATGCCGATAGACACCACGCTCATCATCATGGTGTTCAGCACGCTCTGGGTGCGGGTCAGGCCTCCATAAAAAAAGGCCAGCCCCGGTGTCATCAGCAGCACCAGGGCGGCCGACACCAGCATCCAGGCAGTGTCGCCACTGCTGAGTTCAGGCTTCGCGTCCTGGGCCAGCGTGGCGCCGCCCAGCAATACGGCCAGAGGAAGCAGGTTCTTGATCATCATCAGCGCTCCTAAAGGAAAACAGCTCAGACCGGCACGAGCTTTGTCTCGGTCACGGGGGTCAGGGCGGCGTTGTTCTCCTCGCCGGTGCGGATGCGGACCACACGCTCCAGCGGCTGCACGAAAATCTTGCCGTCACCGACCTCGCCGGTCCGGGCTCCCGAACAGATGGCCTGAATGGCCGCATCGACGAACGGTTCACTGACGGCCATACGGACCTCGACCTTGTCGCGGAATTCCACCATGACGCGGGTGCCCCGGTAATGCTCGACCAGTTCCTGCTCGCCGCCATGGCCGCTGACCCGGGACAGGGTCAGGCCACTGATCCCGGCCTGAAACAGCGACTCCTTGACCTGCTGAACCCGTTCGGGTCTGACGATCGCCGTGATCAGTTTCATGGCGTCTCCTTTTTTCGGAACAATTTGCAGAATTCGCATCCCCGCATATGACGATCTTAGATAGAACCGTACTGGATGTCAAAGATAATTTCGCTTGTTGGCTAGATAATGAATCACAGATTGCACACCAGTAGTCGGGCCAAGCGGATTGAGAACTCTTACTGCGCACTTTGTTCGCAAATCAGCTACCGAGCTGCAGCACGACAGTTGAAAAAGAAGAGGCCTTCCGGCCTCCTCTTTTCCACAACGTCCGAACTAAATCAGGCGGCGTCCGCGTAACCGGCGCCAGAGCCGCGCGGCAAGAAACAGGATGACCACCAGCAGTACCACCGCCAGGACCGGCACAAAAACTGCCAGCAGACTGACGCCCAGGCTGAGTCCATCCTCAGCGGAACTGACCACTGGGTTGGCCAGTCCACCGGTTGTGGCGGTGGCCACCGGCCGCACCACCGTGCGGGTGGCATGAACCCCACCGGCCACGATGACGCCCAGGGCCAGGCTCAGGGCAGGCGGAATGTCCGCGACCCCTGTCTGCGACGCAAAGAGAATGGCCCCTGCCGCCGTATTGACCACGCTACCTACCAGGTGCAGCACATGGTCTACCCCCGGAATCTTGTCTCCGACAAAATCCAGCAGACCAATCACGCCGATGCCCAGCAGCACCCAGGTGTTGGCCAGCAGGTCAAAGGGTGCCGCCAGATCCATCACCCCGGCGCGCGCCAGAAAGCCCACCACCAGCAGGGGAATATAGGCGTTAAGCCCGGCCGCGCCGGACAGGCCCAGTGAAGACAACAGACCGGACAGGATCTCCATGCCTGCACCATGACGCCCGAAACGGCCGGGGTGCCTAACGCCTTTCTTTATTCAGGGGACCCAGATTGAGGCAGCCCCGCCGGGTGGACGGCCCTCAGGCCAGATACGCCAGCAACAGGTCCACCCCGGCCCGCACGTCGTGTTCGTGCACCGACTCCACGATGGTGTGGATGTAGCGGGTTGGAATACTCAGCGTCAGGGTAGGCACCCCTGCCCGGCTGCGCTGGATCGCTCCGCCGTCCGTGCCACCCATCGACAGGACCTCCAGCTGGGCCTTGATGCCACGAGCCTCGGCCAGATCGTAGAACTCGTCGACCAGCCAGCGGGTGCTGATCATGCTGGAGTCGAACACCTTGATACCGATGCCGTCGCCCAGGCGCGTCACGGCGTCTTCAGGGCTGCCGCCCACCCCGTCAATGGCCAGCGTCACGTCCAGACCGATGCCGATGGTGGGTTCCACCCCGTAGGCAGCCGTGATGGCGCCGCGCAGGCCGACCTCTTCCTGAACGCTGAATACCGCATACAGGTCGTGCTTGAGAGTCTGGCCCTTCAGATGGCGCAGCACCTCCAGCAGCATAAAAACGCTGGCACGGTCATCCATGGCCTTGCCGGTGATCAGTTTGCCCACCTGCCGTGCGTTTTGCTCCAGCGTCACCATGTCCCCGATCCGGACCTGACGCTTGGCCTCTTCCCCGTCGAGCCCCAGGTCAATAAAGAATTCGCGGACCTCGGGAATCTTCTTGCGCTCCTCGGCGGAGGCGACATGCACCGGCTTGGTGCCCGGCTGCAGGATGCCGCTGAGTTTGCCCCCGCGCGTGTGCACCGTGACGTTGCGGGCAAACAGGTTGCGGGTATCGAAGCCGCCCAGCGCCTGCACCCGCAGGAAGCCTTTGTCGTCCACGAAGCGCACCAGGAAGCCGATCTCGTCCATGTGGGCCGAGACCATCACGCGCTGACGGTCCTGGGCCTCTCCGGCCGCCGCCCGGTAGGCGATTACGTTGCCCAGGGCGTCGACCCGGACCTCGTCGGCCAGGCCTTCAAGTTCTCCAAGAAGAAAGTCCCGCACCGCATCTTCCTGCCCTGGAACGCCGGGCAGGTCAGAAAGTTGCATCAGCACATCCAGCCGCAAATCAGTTGTAGGCACCCCGGCAGGATACGCCGCTTCTGACGGAGGGCCCTGGGCCCCTGTCCGGTGTCTGGAGACGCCGGTTCAGACCTCCGGACGCTCTACGGGCGCGTCAGCCTGGGGCCTGGAGGGAGTGGCCGGCTGGGGTTCAGGGGCAGGCTGGGATTCAGGAGCTGGCTCCAGCCTGGGACGCAGGTCCGTGCTGTTGAAGGCCTGCTGCGCTTCCCCCAGTCCAGCTGTGGCCCAGCGTTCCACGGCTCCCGCACCCAGACGCACCAGTTCTTCCAGGGTGCTGCGCTCCTCGTCGCGCCAGCGGCTGAGGACCCAGTCTGCCGGGTCCCGACCTGCCGGGGGCCGCGAGATGCCCAGCTTCAGGCGCACGAACGCCTCGGTGCCCAAGAGCCGGATGATGTCCCGCACCCCGTTCTGCCCGCCATGGCGCCCACCCAGCCGGAATTTCATCAGGCCAAAGGGGCTGTCCAGATCGTCCTGCACCACCAGCAGGGCCTCGGGAGGCAGCTTAAAAAACGACAGGCGGGGCACCACCGCCTTGCCCGAGGCGTTCATAAAGGTCTGCGGTTTGACCAGCAGAACCTTGACCCCCGGCGCGGCACCCAGGCGTATTTCGGCGACCTCAGCATCCTTGTCCTTGCGCCAGGTGCCTCCCCAGCGCCGGGCCACCTCGTCCACCACCAGCCAGCCGACGTTGTGCCGGGTCTGCGCATACTGCGCCCCCGGGTTGCCCAGACCCACGACCAGTTTCACGGCCTCAGGCCTCCAGGGCGCCGAGCACTTCTCGCCAGCGCGCCTCGGACTCGCGCACGCGCAGGTCTCCCCGGGCGCGGATGTAGCCCGCACGGAATTCGGCAAATCGGGTGTCAGTGTCGGCAAACAGCAGCCCCAGGGCCGCCTTAACGTCTTCCACGTTCTGACGGGTCAGGGTGGTGTCCTTGGCGTCCAGCACCTCGTCCAGGGTGGCCATCAGACCCGAGAGGGGCCGCAGCCACTGAAAGCCGGGGTGATTCATGACCAGCGAATACAGCTCGAAGGGGCCCTTGACCGGCCCGTGCAGGAATTCGTGCTCGCTCTTGGCGAAATCCAGCAGCGCCGAGTGAAAAGCCCGCAGCGCCGGCACCAGCGCCGTGAGCCTGGCCCGCACCTGAGCATCGGAGGCATTCATGTGTCCAAGGTAGCAAGGGCGGCCAGATCCAGCCGGTCTTTCTCCCTTAATTCCACCCCGTAGTACGCCGAGACGGTGTCTTTCATGACCCGGTGCATGGCGGGGCTCAGGGTCCGGACCCGCACACCACGGACCTCGACCCACCACTCGTCCAGAAAGTGCCCCGGCCAGTTCATCCGCGAGAGTTCACCAAGCATGCGCGGCGGGTCAGCCTGCACCGGAACGAGGTCGACCAGCAGGTCCTCGCGTCTGTAAAACACAGTTCCCGCCTCCAGCGAGCCGTGGGCGTGGAGGAAGCCCTGCTGTTCCAGGGCGGCCCCGGCCTGCCGGCCCTGAGCGGCCGGAATCAGAAAGTCCAGGTCGTCGTGATCGCGCACATGGCGCCGGGCAAGCAGTTCAATGGCGTTGCCCTCGATCAGCCATGCGGTGACTCCTGCCTCCGACAGTGCCCAGTACACCGGGAGGGTGCTTTCAAGCAACATGAGACTCAGCCTGGCGGGACGCCTCTCAAAAGGTGAAGGCCGACGCTGCTGACCATGACAGCGTCGGCCCTCACCCCGGCAGTGCTCAGCGACCGGGCTGCACCGACAGGGGGCGGTCGATCTCGGCCAGAACGACCAGCCACGTGTTGGTCGCCGGCTGACGCTCCACGGCCGCGTGGGTGGCCTTGCGCAACACCTGGGCGCAGGCCATGACCTCGGTCCCGTCGGCCTGACAGGCGCTGACCAGGGCCTGGGGCGTCAGGGTGCCTTCACCGGCATAGGCGCGCATCCACTGGACCTTCACGATGGAAGGCCCTACCTGTGCCCAGCGGTTGCTCGCCCAGCTGTGCAGCCAGCGCAGCTGACCACTGCCGGCGCGCTCGTTGAGACCGCCGCTCACCGGAGTCACCGCCACCTGGTTGAGGTAGCCGTTCTCGGTCAGCGCTGTGCCGGTAGCGGCACGCAGGGCCCGCAGGGCCGCCTGGCCTTCACCGGACAGGTTGGCCTCGGTACTGGCTGCGGAAGTGGCCGCAGTGGTCTGGGGCTGCACGGCCCCCGTTCCGCCGCAGCTGGTCATCAGCGGCAGGGCGAAGCACAGGGCGGTCAGGGCCAGGCTCAGCGGACGGGGGAAGGCGTTGGTCATGACCACACGGTAGTTGGAAAAAGCTCGCCCGGAACGTGGTTTTTTCCATTTTCCGGATTCATGAACCTGATGATCGGTTCCTGTCAGACCACTTCTGACAGCGCCGGAAGCCACATTAAGGTGGTTCTGCATTAAGACGATCAGTGCCTGGGTCTGATGGTTTCCTGACGCTGTACCCGAGCCGCTTCCCGTGACAGACAGCAGCCAGGGCCGGTCAACCCGTCCCGTTCAGTCCTGCGCGCCCACCCACGCACCTTCATGGAGCTGCCGGACGGTCAACCCGCCCGTGTCAGAAAACACCAGATTGTCACAAAGGCTTACCAGCCCAGGCTGCCGGGCTCACCCTTAAACGGACCGACCACCTCTGCCGTTATCCACCCGCCGTAGAACCCGCCGGGCTGCGGGGTCACGCGTTCGCCGGCCACCCGGCATTCGTCCATGTATCCGGCGTAGACCGCGATATGACCGGCAATGTCCTGAAAATCGGGATGCGGATGCTCGTAACTCCAGCCGGCCGCCACGGCCGTTTTACTGCCGGACGACAGTGTCCAGTACGACGCCTGACCCTTCCATTCGCAGACGCTGGCCCCGGGGGCAGGGCTGAGCACACCGGTCTCGAACGCGGTGCGTGGAAGGTAATAGGTGGGAGGGTGGCTGGTCTCCAGGACCCGGAAGGCTCCGGACGTCTCGGCAATCCTTGTTCCCCCCAGCCAGATCTCGATCCGTTTTGCAGTGCGCTCCACGCGAGGTGGACGGGGATAGGCCCAGACGCTTTCCTGACCGGGTTGCGGAATCTGTGGCACAGGCCGTGGCATGTCTTCAGCATGACGTGCCCGGTGGGATGGTGCCAGCGCTGAGCCGGCTCAGCGGCGCGAACGCCGCCCACGCAGGGCTTTTTCGCTTTCCAGCATGCGCTTGAGCGCCGCCTCGCTGCGGGTGAGCCCCTCCAGGCCCTCGCCACTGCGGCTGGCCCGCGGCTCGTAGTCGTCGAGCACCTTTCCTTCCAGATACCGGTCGAAAATCACCGGACAGATATAACTGCCGCGCGTCACTGCCGGGGTGTTGCCCAGGTCCGAGGCCACGTACTTCACGCAGTCCACCAGGGCCCGCCTGGCCTGCCTTTCGTTGTCAGCCACGCCGGTTTCCGCCAGATATTCGGCTGCCAGCAGCGTGCCGCCCCAGGTGCGGAAGTCCTTGGCGGTAAAGGGCCCCATGACCTCCCGCAGGTAGGCATTCAGTTCGCCGGCCCGGACCCGCCGGCGTGCGCCTTCCTCGCCTACAGTCTGAAACAGCCAGGGACCCGGCAGTTCGAGAAGCCGGGCAATGTTGCTGGCCAGGGTCCGGTCGGTGGTGGCCTTGTGCTGTGAGACGCCGTGCTTGCCACGAAAACAGAACGTCACGGTCTGACTCTCAACGGTCACGTGTCGCTGGCGCAGGGTGCTCAGGCCATACGTCTTGTGGCGCTGGGCATACAGGTCGCTGCCGACCCGGAACCGCGCCACGTGCAGCAGCCGGGTCATCAGCCCCATGACCTTGCGCGGTGGCAGGCCACTAACACGCAGGTCAGCGGTGGTGGCGGCGCGTAGAACCGGCAGCACCCCGGCAAAGCGGGTCAGGCGCTGCCATTTGCGCAGGGCACCGGCCTGCACGAAATCCGGGTGGTAGCGGTATTGAAGGCGGCCGGCCGCGTCCCGGCCGAAGGCCTGCAACTCGGCGTCCGGGTCAGGCGAGACATACACGTCGGTATAGGCCGGCGGCACCGCCAGCTGGGCAATGCGCGCCACTCCTTCCGTGTCGTCGTACTCGGAGCCGTCCGGATAGAAATAGCGGAAGGCTTTGGGATCATGTCCCTCGCGGCGCAGGTATTCCTCGGCCAGCAGTTCGGTTCGGCTGGGCATCAGGCGGCCCCGGGCGCGGCGGCCGTCGCATCCTCCAGGGCCTTCATGAAGACCATGTACCCCCATCCCCGGACATCATTCCTCGACCTGTAAGGGCAGCTGCCAGTTAATCGGCGCCTCCCCGACTTCCTCCAGCGCGGCATTGACCCGACTGAACGGCCGGGTGCCCATAAAGCGCGTCACACTCAGCGGACTGGGGTGCGCCGACTCGATAATCACGTGTTGCGGCGCCGCAATCAGCTTGGCCTTCTTGCGGGCATAAGCACCCCACAGCACGAAGACCACCCGGCCCGGCCGGGCATTAACTGCCCGGATCACCGCGTCGGTGAAGTGTTCCCATCCCTTGCCGGCGTGACTGTTGGCTTCGCCGGCCCGCACAGTGAGCACGGCATTGAGCAGCAGCACGCCCTGCTCGGCCCAGGCCCTCAGGTAACCATGGCGCGGCGGCGTAAAGCCCGGGATATCGGTCTGCAATTCCTTGTAGATGTTCTGCAGGCTGGGCGGCACCCGCACGCCGGGACGTACGCTGAAGCTCAGACCGTGCGCCTGACCGGACCCGTGGTAGGGGTCCTGACCCAGGATCATGACCTTCACGTTTTCCAGCGGCGTATAGCGCAGCGCATTGAAGACATCCGCCGCAGGTGGATAGACCGTATGGGCTCGCCGCTCCTCGACCAGGAAGTCTTTCAGGTCGTGAAAGTACGGCGCGGCAAATTCTCCGGCCAGTGCCTCCTGCCAGGACGCCGGCAGCCCGGCAGGCATGATCGCGTGCGGCGCCTTCTCGCCCGTGGGCGTGCCAAACAGGTCGGGAGAGTCACTCATGGTGAGGTGTAGTTTCCTCTGCCGGCGCGGCTGACCGCGCGCCTCCTCAAGGAATGCTCAAGCGTCCGTGCTCAGCCGTAAGGGCAGAGGCGACCAGGAAACGGGATCTCGTTCCACTGGAGTCGCGCGTGCCCCAGAACGCAGGTCACCTCTGGCCATCTCCAGGGCTGGCCCTGAACCGACGTTGCCGGAACCCGTCCTGGCGCCCGCCGCCCGGCAGCCTTTCAGGCACAAAAAACAGGTGCGCACCCGGCGGCGCACACCTGACTGCTATGCAGAACTCAGGAGAAGTTGGAGAGCGTCAGCGACGTCTTGCCCAGAGTGAACTGGATGGTGCAGCCAGCGAGCCCATTCTGATCAGCGAGGATATACGCGGTGGCACTGGCGTTGTTCTGACCGCCACTGGTCAGGATGTTGATCGCCTTGGACGTCGTGGCGGCGTCGGCACTCACCGTCACAACGTGTTCACTGATGCTGTACGTCGCGGAGGTCGCCGTGCCGCTGGTCTTCGTCAGGGTAACGGTCAGTTTCGGATCCACACTGAGTGTGGCGCTGCCGGTCGCGTCGCTGACTGCCGCATCGAAGCGCTGCACCGTCAGCTGAAAGGTAGATGGGAAGCTGCAGGTGCCCTGCACGACCGCCTGGGTAAACTGCGCCTGCAGCTTCATGGCGTGCGGACGAACGCCGAAGGGAACGTCCTCCGGGTATTTCAGGTCCGCAAAAGGCGTGGGGGGGGCAGTCTTGCTGGTGTCGTACCCGACGGTACCTTTGACGGCAGCAGGCTGCAGGGTGCTGGAGCTGCTGAGCTTCGCGCCATCCAGGTTGGCGGGGTTGCTGAAGGTCTGGGGAGGAATCAGCTTGCCGACCACCTGACCACAGCCGGTGGCAAGCGGAACAGTCAGAAGCAGGGCAGCACGAAGAAAGATGGTCATAGCGGTCTCCTGGAAGCTTTTCATACCGCACAAGAAAAGCATAAAATGAGTATTTTGAGCGGCTGGTAAACCCCAGCGGTCGGACCTCATTCAGTCAGGAACCCCGGCTGGGAGCAAGGGACAGATGGAGCATGCCAGAGACGGATATGGCGTGCCATGAGGTTTCCTACAGCCCATCATATTTGTGTAAGGTACATGAGAGAAACAAAGATGACAGTCCTGTAGATAGCGAATCTACACCTCCGAGCTGGAGACACAGCCCACGGGTGACGCGTCACAAGAAACACCGGTGGAGCACGAAGGTCCACCGGTGTCGAGCCGCAGCAAAGTGGCCGCAAAGAGCCTGAAAGGAGGTGTGCCAGAAAGCTTTACCGGCCTGCAGGCAAACAGGATGGTTCAGTCTTCAGGGTAAGGAGCCCGCTCAGTGCAGCGAACCGGGCCAGCGCTCATCCAGCGCCCGGAGCGGCTCAGACGCCCAGGCGCCCGGCCGCAGCCTTAGCCACCGGGGACCCGTTGCCACCGTCGAACGCGTCGATTTCCTCGATGAAGCGGTCGAACAGGTACCGGCTGTCGTGGGGCCCGGGCGATGCTTCGGGGTGGTACTGCACGCTGAACACCGGGTAGCGGCTGTGCGCCATTCCTTCCAGGGTGCCGTCGTTGAGGTTCACGTGGGTGGCCACGAAAGCCCCGTTCGGAATGGAATCGATGTCTACCGCGTAGCCGTGGTTCTGGGAAGTGATCTCCACATTACCGGTCAGCAGGTTCTTGACTGGCTGGTTGCCGCCGCGGTGCCCGAATTTCATCTTGAAGGTCCGGCCGCCGGCCGCCAGCCCCAGAATCTGGTGGCCCAGGCAGATGCCGAAGGTCGGCAGTAGCCCCATCAGTTCCCAGGCGGTCTTGTGGGCGTACTCCAGCGGTGCGGGATCGCCGGGACCGTTGGACAGGAACAGGCCGTGCGGCTGCAGCGCCATGATCTGCGCGGGGGTGGTGTGCGCCGGCACCACGATGGGCTCGATGCCCACCTCGGCCAGCCGCTCGATGATGGTGTGCTTGATTCCGAAATCCATCAGTACCACGCGCTTGCCCTGACGCAGGGTTGGAAAGGCGTAGGGCAGCGCTGTTGTGACCTCGCGGGTCATGTCGTGCCCGTCGATGTCCTGATGGCCCAGGGCACGCTGCACATACACCTGTTCCTCCGCCGGGGTGAATTCGCCGTACGGATCTTCCGGATGGGTGTAACTGCGGTGCGCGATCACGCCCTTGACGACCCCACCGGTCCGCAGGCGACGTACCAGTGCGCGTGTATCAATGCCCTGAATACTGACCACACCGTACTGCTGCATGAAGCTTTCAAGCGACTGCTGCGCGCGGTGGTTGCTGTACTCTCCCGAAAACTCCCGGGAGATAAAGCCGCGTACGTACGGCTTGTTGCTCTCCATGTCATAGATCGCCACGCCGTAGTTGCCGACGTGCGGGTAGGTGATGGTCACGATCTGCCCGTTGTAGCTGGGATCGGTCATGATCTCCTGGTACCCGGTCATGGAGGTGTTGAACACCACCTCACCCACCGTTTCACCACGGTGCCCGAAGGCGTATCCCCGGTATACGGTACCGTCTTCCAGAGCCAGGATGGCCCGTTCCTTTCTGATCATGCTGCTTCCCTCCATTCGCGCCTCACAGGACGCGTTTCATGGCTTGCCGAACGCCGGCCGCCTGAGACCTTAGCAGTCGAACCGAGCGTTCGTCTTGCCGATGATGACATTCCTCCGCACCGTGTGCCGTGAGGTCACATGGACCTGCCGGCCGATCAGCGCCTCGCCGACCAGCGCCAGACGGCTCAGCCACCGGAACCCATCATCCCAAGGCCTTGAACATGGCAATCTCGTTGCAGTTCTCGAAGAACGCGCAGCGCTGACATTCGCTCCAGACCTTGGGGTGCAGGTTGGTCTTCTCGATGCGGTAAAAGCCGCACTTCTCGAAGAACCCCTGCTGGTAGGTCCAGGCGAACAGGGCTGGAAGGGCGATTTCACGGGCCTCCTGCTCACAGGCCGCCACCAGATCACGCCCCAGGCCGCGCCCCTGCATGTTGGGATGAATCGCCAGTCCACGGACCTCTGCCAGGTCCGGGGCCAGCAGGTGCAGGCCACACACGCCGACCAGCCCGCCGGGCTGACCCTCGTGCGGCTCGGCCAGCACCAGATGAAAGTCGCGGATGGTCTCGGCCAGCAGACCCCGGGCACGCACCAGCATCAGCCCGCGGGCGGCCCAGTAGCCGATCAGCTCATGAATGGCGTCAATATCCGACAGGCGCGCCTTGCGCATCCTCAGCGGCGCCTGCGGATGAACATCAGGAATAGCGATGGAATCCAGGGCCAGAAAGGTCATGCCTGACCTCCCGGCCGCTGGGAGCAGGGTCCTGCGGCCAGCTTTACTGGCTCAGGTTGCGCATCCAGGTGGTGCCGCCGGGCCGCTCGCCCCGGGCCTTGTAGGCCTGCACCTGGGGCGCTTCGGGCATGTCGCCCATCACGACCGCCAGCGGCACCTGCTGGAAGCCGAAAGAGCTCCAGTCGCCGCCCTTGCTGAACATGTAGATGGCGCGGTCGCCGCGCGCCTGGGCGTACTCCAGGGCGCTCATGATCAGCCGGCGCCCCAGTCCCCCGCCCCGCGTTTCGGGCAGCACCGCCGCGCCACGCAGCAGGGAGACCCCCTCGCCATGCTCCAGGCCGATGCTGCCCACAGGCTGCCCGCCGCGCTCCAGCACCCAGTAAGTGGTGCCTTCGGCAAGCGCCGCTTCGGTATCCAGGCCCGCTTCGCGGAACACGCGGCAAACGGTGTCCTTGTCGTTGGGGGTGGCAAGACGAATCTGAACATTGGAATCGGTCATGGAAGAGCCCTCCGGATGTGATCACGCCGCACAGGCCCAGAAGCAGGTCTGGCACGGCTGAATGTTGGTTGCCGGCACAATAGCGCACGCACGCGCAGCCCGTCATGGTCATGTTCCGGCCTCCCCACCCGCTTCGTTGAGGCTCCGCCGCCATACCTGCTCGTCATGAATCCAGCCCTTGTCAAAGCCGCTACGGACCTGCGACGCTCCGGGCAGGGCCTCGCCCACGGCCTGCACGGTGGACGGTTCGAAGTCAAAACGCTTCCAGTAGTCCCCGGCCTCGGAGCTGAACAGGTAGACGGTGTGGTCCCCCCGCAGGCTGGCCTGGGTCAACGCCGAGAGCACCAGCGCCCGGCCCAGGCCCTGCGAACGGGCTTCCGGCACCACGGCCGTGGAGCGGATCAGCGAAACGCCGTCGCCGTGCTCCAGCCCGATACAGCCGCCTGGAACGCCGTCGAGCTGGGCAATCCAGTAGGTGCTGCCCTCCGGCGTGACGCTGCCGGTGTGTAGCCCGCAGCGGCCCAGCAGGTCAAGGATCACAGGGAAGTCGGCAGTTGCAGCCTGGCGCAGGCTGATATGCATGGAACTCAGGGATACAGGGGTCAGGGTCATGGGAATACCTCGGAGAAGGCCAAAGGCCAGGAAAAGACAGCAGGAAGCGGCAACAGGAACGGTCAGCGTCGTCGCTTCCGCATGCTGGAGGTCCAGGCCCGGGCGCTCATCTCAGCCCAGCGCCTCATGGGTCAGCGCCTCACGCGCCTGGCCAATGGCCTCGCGGACCCGGTCAGGGGCCGTGCCGCCGAAGCTCTGGCGGGCACGCACGCTCTGCTCGACGGTCAGGGCCTGCGCCACCTCGCCAGTCAGCAGCGGGTGCGCGGCGCGCAGTTCCTCGTCGCTCAGGTCCCACAGCTGCCGCCCGGAACGACTGGCCAGCCCGACCAGTCCACCCACCACCTCGTGCGCTTCGCGGAACGGCACACCCTGGCGGGCCAGGAAGTCGGCCACGTCGGTCGCGGTGCTGTAGCCACGTGCGGCGGCGGCGCGGGTCACGTCGGCGTGCCACACGGTCCGGGGCAGCATCTCGGTATACAGGCGCAGCACGATGCTGAGGGTGTCGTAGGAGTCAAAGACCCCTTCCTTGTCCTCCTGCAGGTCCTTGTTGTAGGCCAGCGGGGTGCCCTTGACCACCGTGAGCAGGCCCATCAGGTTGCCGAAGACCCGGCCGGCCTTGGCGCGGGCCAGTTCCGAGACGTCGGGGTTTTTCTTCTGGGGCATGATCGAACTGCCGGTGGTATGCGAGTCCGGGAGCGTCAGGAAGCCGAATTCGAAGGTGGAGTACACAATCAGCTCTTCGGACAGGCGCGAGAGGTGCGCCGAGAGGATCGCGCAGGCCGACAGGAACTCCAGCGCGAAGTCACGGCTGCCGACACCATCCAGAGAGTTGGCCGTGGGCCGGGCAAAGCCCAGCGCCGCGGCAGTGGCGTGGCGGTCAATCGGCCACGGTGTGCCGGCCAGTGCTGAACTGCCCAGCGGCGACTCGTCCATGCGCGCTGCGGCGTCGCGCAAGCGGCCCTCGTCGCGCTCCAGCATGGCCACGTAGGCCATGAACCAGTGCGCGAGCAAGATCGGCTGCGCCACCTGCAGGTGCGTGTATCCGGGCAGAATGACCTCGTCTGCCAGGTGCTTTTCGGCCTCGGCCAGCATGACTGCACGCAGGCTGCGGGTCTTCTCTGCAAGGTCCAGCGCCGCTTCCTTGGTAAACAGCCGGAAGTCCACCGCCACCTGATCGTTGCGGCTGCGGGCGGTATGCAGCTTGCCGGCCACGGGACCGATGCGGTCACGCAGGGCAGCTTCCACGTTCATGTGAACGTCCTCGCGGTCCAGGCGCCACTCGAAGGTGCCCGCGCGGATGTCGGCCAGTACGGCGCCCAGGCCGTCACTGATCTGCGCGACCTCCTCGCTGGTCAGAATGCCGACCTGTCCCAGCATGACCACGTGGGCCAGCGAGCCACGAATATCCTGCTCGGCGAGGCGCTGGTCAAAACCCACTGAGGCGTTGAACAGTTCGACCAGACCGTCGGTGGCTTCGGCAAAGCGCCCACCCCAGAGCTTCTTGTCTTGTGTTGATGGTGTCATGTGGATCTCCAGCAGACTCTTGACTTGGAAAAGAACCGAAGCCGGTGCTGCTTCACAGGGCTCACGCCGGCACATCCAGGAGTTTGACAAACACCGCAGGCGCCGGACTGGCCGGGTGGGCGTGGGCGTAGGGTTCCTCGGACCGGACGTAGCCCAGACGGATGTAGAAGGGCATGACTTCCCGGTTGAACTGCGAGACGGCCAGCAGCACGCGGGCGTAGCCATCCTGGCGGGCCTGACCCTCCACCGCCTGCACCAGCAAGCGGCCTATTCCCTGCCCACGCACCTCGGGCCGGGCGACCAGCTTATTGAGCGTCAGCGTCTGTGCTCCATCCGGACGGTACCCGACGCAGCCCACCACCTGAGCACCCCCAAGCACAGCAATAAATCCACCCGAGTCCGCACCAAACATCGACCGTTCCAGGTCAGCCAGCGTGGTGCGGTTCCAGCTGCTGCGGGGGTCCATGCCGGCGGCCATCATCACGGCGTGAAAGCCCGGCAGGTCGGCATACATGACAGGACGGATGGATACGGGCTGGCTCATGGCTGCTCCAGGGACAGACGCAGTTCCGGGTTGGTGGACTCCACAAAGCCCAGGCGCTCATAGATGGCCCGGCCCATGGGTGCGGCGTGCAGCTTGACGCTGTGCAGACCTTGCGAGCGGGCCTGCACCAGCATTTCGTTCATCAGCGCCTCGGCCAGCCCACGCCGCCGGTGCTGCGGAACCACGTACATGTTCATGACATAGGCCGAGAACAGGGCCCTGTCCCGGGCGCTGGGTATTTTGGGATGAAGCATCATGCCCACACCGCCGACCACGTGCGCACCGTGGACGACCAGAACTCCGCGGTAATCCCCCTGAGGGATGGCCGAGCGCAGCCAGTCGGCCCACAGGTCCAGCTGCTCTTCGGCACCCTGGGCAGTCAGCTCGTTCATATCCACGAACATCTGCCCCCGTTGCGCCGCGATCACAGCGGCATCTGCCGCCGTGGCGGACCGCAGCGTGTAGCCCCCGGGCAGACTCATAACCCGGCCCGCTCCGGAATCTGTGACAGGTGGTGCAACTGATGAGCCACATAATCCTGCGTCAGGAAGTGCAGGGTGACCGGCGCTCCGCCACCGACGCTCAGGGTATGGTCCAGGCTCCCCGCTGGCAGCGAGGCGATGACATGAGCGAGGTGCTGCTGGTACCCGGCCCACAGCCCCAGCACGTCAGCCCAGGACCTCTCGCTGTAGGCTCCCGCTACAACCCAGGCATTCTGATCGTAGCCAGGCAAGTCGAGACCGCTCTGTGCGCGCGCCTGGACAAAACGGGCGTGGTTGTTGACACCGCTGTCGATCAGGTGACCCAGGATCTCCTTGGCACACCAGACGCCCGGAGCAGGCTTACGGGCGGCCTGCTGCTCAGTCAGGGCCTGCAGGAACGGCAGATGCCCGGTGACAACTTCTGCCAGCTCCGGCACGTCAGACCCCGGCCTTGTCCTTCTGCCCGGCTTTGGCTTCCACCCGCGCCTGGACCCGCATGCGCAGCGCGTTGAGCTTGATAAAGGCCCCAGCGTCGTGCTGGTTGTAGTCGCCGCCCGCCTCGAAGCTCACCAGATCCTTGTCGTACAGGCTGCGCTCGGCCTTGCGCCCAGCCACGATGCAGTTTCCTTTGTACAGCTTGAGGCGCGCGGTGCCGGTTACCGCCTGGGCCACGTGGTCCATGTACACCTGCAGCGCCTCACGCTCGGGCGCGAACCAGAAGCCGTTGTAGACCAGTTCGGCGTACTTGGGACCCAGGGCGTCGCGCTGGTGAAGCACCTCGCGGTCCAGGGTCAGGCTTTCCACCGCACGGCGGGCGTGGTACAGCAGCGTGCCGCCGGGCGTTTCATAAACGCCGCGCGACTTCATGCCCACGAAGCGGTTCTCGACCAGATCGACACGACCGATGCCATGCCGGCCACCGATCTCATTGGCCCGGTCCAGCAGTGCAGCAGGTGACAGGGTCTCGCCGTTGATGGCCACGGCGTCGCCATTCAGGAACTGCACTTCCACGTACTCGGCCTCATCGGGGGCTTCCTCGGGGCCGACCGTCAGCTTGAACATGTGGGCAGGCGGCTCGGCCCAGGGGTCTTCGAGGATGCCGCCCTCGTAGGAGATATGCAGCATGTTGGCATCTGTGCTCCACGGGTCTTTCTTGGTGGTGGGGACCGGAATGCCGTGCTCGTGTGCGAAGGCTTCAAGGTCCGCGCGGCCCTGGAACTCCCAGTCGCGCCACGGAGCGACCGTGACGATGTCGGGCTGCAGGGCATAGGCGGTCATCTCGAAACGCACCTGATCGTTGCCCTTGCCGGTCGCGCCGTGCGACACGGCCACGGCGCCTTCCTTCTGGGCGATCTCGACCATCTTCTTGGCAATCAGCGGCCGGGCAATGGAGGTGCCCAGCAGGTAGTAACCCTCATACAGGGCGCTGGAGCGGAACATGGGAAACACGTAATCGCGCACGAATTCCTCGCGCAGATCCAGGGCGTAGGCTGCGACTGCTCCCGTATTCAGTGCCTTGACGCGGGCTTCCTCGACCTCATCCCCCTGACCCAGGTCGGCGGTAAAGCAGATCACGTCGTAGTTGCGCTCGGTCTGCAGCCACTTGAGGATGATGCTGGTGTCGAGGCCACCACTGTATGCCAGTACGATCTTGTCTTTTGCCATATCCGGATTCTCCTCCGTTTGTGTGAAGGCAGCGCGACAGCCCGGCGCGACTTTCCCAGCCTGTCCAGATTCTGGAAGGCCAGGAAAATTCAGCGTCGGGGGGTCAGGGTCTGCATTATTGAATGGTTATGCGCCAAAAACGCATAGCTATACATGGAAGGTAGCAGCCTGGAGACAGGGGGTCAAGGGAGGCACGCATAAAGACATAGAGAGGACCCGCAAAGAAGCAGGTGCCTCAGAACTCCAGCAGTGTTTTGTGGGCCTTCAAGTGCAGCGCCAGGAGCGCGTTGCCACATGATCGTTTCGCAGTATTGGGTACCTGTTCGCAGGAAGGGGACTACCCGGTCAGCTCAGGTTCAGAGCAAAGAGGAGACCGCGGTTGCCCCGTTGCAAGCCGGATAACCGTGAACAGACGGATATAAGTTCATCGCCCGGGGAAGTCCGTCGTTGGCCAGAATGTTAACTCCTCGGGCCACATCTTCACACAAGAAGGAAGGTGGACCTGGCCGACCAGATCCACCTTCTTGAGACCTGACCTTACTGAATACGGTAGTTCAGACCAATCTTGGCGCCAAAGCCGAAACCAATTCCTGTACCGGCACTGCTCACCACGATCGCAGGACCCGCATTGGCCTCGGCGAAGATGCTCAGTGGGCTGGACACCTGATACCGCATGCCCAGATTGCCATGGGGGTAAACCATAACGCCGGTGGTATTGCCAATGGCCACACCGGCACCAAGACCCAGGCCGTAATAGGGTGTGAGGCCGCCCAGGGTGCTGTTGCTTGGGAAGTCAGCAAGGTAGTCCACGCTGCCGCCTACCGTCAGGGTATTGAAATTGAAGCCGGTGGCTTCCAGGTTCAGGCTGTAGCGCATCGCAGAATTGGTGGTCAGGTCCTGCTGGTAATGCAGGCTGGCACCCGAGCCCACAGACCCACCGACGTAGCCGGCAGCAAAGGCAGGGGAGGTGGCAGTAACGGCCATCAGGCCAAGGAGTACCTTCTTCATAGTGTGAGCATAGCCACCTATGAATACCGGATAAAAAGTGTTTTCTTTACAAACGGCGCGATTTGGCTTGGCGTATTTCTCACATCTTGATCAGCTTGGGACGACCACCGAACAAGGCCTGTCCGGGACTTCCAAGCTGACCATTCAGAGAGAATTTACGCTTTGCAAGAACAGCAGGCACAGGTTGTCCTGAAGATCCAAGGAGACGAAAAGAGAGATGACTCCGTCCCCCTTAGGGGTCTTTCGCAAGACTCTGCCGTCCGATTGCATACCTGGTACTACAGGCAGCTATTGCATAACCATACAAGTACCCCCGACACTCCTCACGGAACCGTGGCATACTCAGCGTCTGGAATGCCTAAGCGTACTGACCTCCAGACCATCCTGATTCTCGGCAGCGGCCCCATCCAGATCGGGCAGGCAGCCGAGTTCGACTATTCCGGTACGCAGGCCCTGAAAGCCCTGCGTGGCGAGGGGTACCGGGTGGTGCTGGTCAACAGCAACCCGGCGACCATCATGACTGACCCCGATCTGGCTGACGCCACCTATCTGGAGCCGCTGACCCCCGAATTCGTGGAAAAGATTATTGCCCTGGAGAAGCCCGACGCGATCCTGCCCACGCTGGGCGGACAGACGGCGCTGAACCTGGCCATGGAACTGCACGAGCGCGGCACGTTGGAGAAATACGGCGTCGAGCTGATTGGCGCCGGGGTCGAGGCCATCAAGAAGGGCGAGGACCGCGAGCTGTTCCAGGCCGCCATGAAAAAGATCGGCGTGGAAACGGCGCGCGGCAAGATGGTGCATTCCATGGAAGAAGCCGTGGAGTACCAGAAGGAGATCGGCCTGCCGATCGTGATCCGGCCGTCCTTTACCCTGGGTGGGACTGGCGGCGGCATCGCGCACACCTACGAGGAATTCCTGACCATCACCGAAGGTGGCCTGCGCGACAGCCCGGTGACCAGCGTGCTGCTCGAAGAGAGCATCCTGGGCTGGAAGGAATACGAGCTTGAAGTCATGCGCGACACCGCCGACACGGTCATCATCATCACCAGCATCGAGAACTTCGACCCCATGGGCGTGCATACCGGCGACAGCATCACGGTGGCTCCGGCCCAGACGCTGAGCGATGTGGAATACCAGCGCCTGCGCGACCAGTCGCTGGCCATCATCCGTGAAATCGGCGTGGCGACCGGCGGCAGCAACATCCAGTTCGCAGTGAACCCCGACAATGGCCGCGTCATCGTCATCGAGATGAACCCGCGTGTCAGCCGCAGCAGCGCGCTGGCCAGCAAGGCCACCGGCTTCCCGATTGCCAAGATCGCCGCGCTGCTGGCGGTCGGCTACCACCTGGACGAGCTGCCCAACGACATCACGCGCGTCACGCCGGCGTCCTTCGAGCCCAGCATCGACTACGTGGTGACCAAGATCCCGCGCTTCGCCTTCGAGAAGTTTCCCGGCACGCCCGACCACCTGGGCACCCAGATGCGCAGCGTGGGTGAAGTGATGGCCATTGGCCGCACTTTCAAGGAGTCGCTGCAAAAAGCCCTGCGTTCCACTGAAGGTGATATCCGCGGGGTGTACGCCGAGATGGACGAGCCGGCCCTGCGCGGCCTGCTCTACCCGAACCCCCGCCGGATCGACGCCGTCATCGAATTGCTGCGCCGCGGCGAAAGCGTGACCGCACTGTTCGACGCCACCAAAATCGACCCCTGGTTTCTGGGGCAGCTCAAGGAAATCATCGATGCCGAGCACGAACTGCTGGACCTGGGTCCCATCGCCGGGTGGAAGTACGAGTACTGGCGCGAGGTCAAACGCCTGGGCTTCAGTGACGCCCGCATCGGCGAAATTGTTGGTCTGAGCGAACTGCAGGTACGCGAACTGCGCAAGGCAGCCCGGGCCACCCCCGTTTACAAGACGGTGGACACCTGCGCCGCCGAATTCGAGGCCCATACGCCCTATCACTACTCCACCTACGAGTGGGAAGACGAGGTTACGGGCACTGACAAGCCAAAGGTCGTGATC
This sequence comes from Deinococcus malanensis, assembly GCF_014647655.1. Taxonomy (NCBI): domain Bacteria; kingdom Thermotogati; phylum Deinococcota; class Deinococci; order Deinococcales; family Deinococcaceae; genus Deinococcus; species Deinococcus malanensis. Next base: position 90,545 of record NZ_BMPP01000011.1, on the reverse strand, counting down.
CTGGGTTCGGGACCCAACCGCATCGGGCAGGGCGTGGAGTTCGACTACGCCACCGTTCATGCGGTCTGGGCGCTGCAGGAAGCCGGGTATGAGACCATCATGATCAACTCCAACCCCGAGACGGTCAGCACCGACTACGACACCGCCGACCGTCTGTATTTCGAGCCGCTGACCTTTGAAGATGTCATGAACATCGTGGACCACGAAAAGCCAGTGGGCGTGATCGTGCAGCTCGGTGGACAGACACCGCTGAAACTGGCCAGAAAACTTGCCGACGCAGGCGCGCCGATCATCGGCACCAGTCCCGAAACCATTCATGAGGCCGAGGACCGCGCCAGTTTCAATGCGCTGTGCGAGCGGCTGGGCCTCGCGCAGCCGCGGGGCAAGGTGGCGGCGACGCCAGCAGAAGCCCGCCAACTGGCCGCCGAGCTGGGCTTCCCCCTGATGGCCCGCCCCAGTTACGTACTGGGTGGACGGGCCATGCGCACGGTGCGCAGCATGGAAGAGCTGGTCACCTACCTGGACGAGGTCTACACCGCCGTGGAAGGGCAGCCCAGCATCCTGCTCGACCAGTTCCTGGAAGGCGCACTGGAGCTGGACGTGGACACCCTGTGTGACGGCGAAAGGGCCGTGGTGGCCGGCATCATGGAGCACGTGGAGGCTGCCGGGGTGCACAGCGGCGACAGCGCCTGCGTGCTGCCCCCGGTCAACCTGAGTGCCGAGCTTCTTGCACGTGTAAAGGCCGATACCGAGCGCCTGGCGCTGGAGCTGGGTGTGCGCGGCCTGATGAACGTGCAGTGGGCGGTCAAGGACGGCACGGCGTACATCCTGGAGGCCAACCCGCGTGCCAGTCGTACGGTGCCTTTCGTGTCCAAAGCGGTGAACCATCCGCTGGCCAAAAGCGCGGCGCGGATTGCCGTGGGCCATACCCTGGAGCAGATCGGCCTGACCGCGACGCCCGAGGCAGCCATGTACAGCGTGAAGGAGGTGCATCTGCCCTTCCTGAAGTTCAAGGGTGTCAGCCCCATCCTGGGGCCGGAAATGAAGAGCACCGGCGAGAGTATGGGCATCGACGCCGATCCCTACCTGGCCTTCTACCGCGCGCAGCTGGGGGCCAAGAGCAACCTGCCGCTGAGTGGCACGGCCCTGCTGCTGGGCGAAGGGCTTGACGAAGTCGCGGCCACGCTGGGAAAAGCTGGCCTGAGCGTGATCCGGGAGCAGCAGGGCGAGCAGTTGCCCGACCTGTTGATCGACATCACTGGCTCTCCCCTGCTGCGCTTGGCCCTGGAGCGCGGCGTACCGATCGTCAGCACCCGCGAAGCGGCAACTTGGACCGGTAAGGCTATTGCCGCCGCTCAGGGCTCAGAGCTGCGCGTCCGCAGCCTGCAGGGGTGGCAGACGCCGGAAGCTGTGGCTGGCTGAGGCTCCGTTCAGTTCAAGGGCACAAAGGCAGAGGAAACGTGGTTCATTTCACGTTTCCTCTGCTTCTCCCTGCTTGTTTGAGATGAGGCCCGCTAATCCCAACAAGGGCAACGCGGTCAGCTGCAAGAAGCTGGGGTGGATCGCCCACCGGCAATCCGCCCCAGCACTTCAGCTGTTCAATTGCCCGTGGTGGTCGTGCCCGGTGCACTGATGCGGGAGAGCAGGACCACGGTATGTCCCATGCTTTCATAGACACGCAACTGCACCCGTTCACCGTTGCGCTCGAAGGTCTGCACCGGTCCACCATTGCCGACTTCGGGCCGGGTCATGACCGTTGTACCGGTCGTGGTGGTACCGGTGGTGCCAGCGGCTCCGGTGGTTCCGGTCGTGTCCGTTGTGCCGGTCCCGGTCGTGTCAGTGCCAGCCGCTCCCGTAGTGCCCGTCGTGCCAGTTCCGGTACCCGTAGCCCCGGTCGTTCCGGTACCGGCCGCTCCGGTTGCAGTTCCGGTGGCACCGGTAGTCCCAGTCGTGCCCGTTCCCCCGGTTGCGGTACCCGTTGCTCCTGTCGTGCCGGTTCCAGTTGCACCCGTTGCCGTACCAGTGGTCCCAGTCGCTCCGGTGGTTCCTGTAGCTGCTGTCCCAGCTGCGCCTGTCGTTCCCGTTCCGGTGGTGCCAGTCGCTCCAGTACCAGTCGTCCCAGTGCCGGTGGCACCGGTCGCAGCTGTGCCGGTGGCTCCCGCTGTTCCGGTTCCTGTCGTTCCGGTGGTCCCGGTGGCTGCGTCCGTGGTTCCTGTCGTCTCGGTGGTTTCAGTCGTCTCCGTGGTATCGCCGGTTCCCTCCGCGTCCGCGTCGCCGGTTTCCGCGCCAGCAGGTGCAGTGGCGTCAATGGCAGTAAAGCCTCCTGTGGCCAGCGCCTGGGTATACCGCTGCAGGGCGTCAGCGACAGAACCGCGGTAGACCACGCCTACCCCTGTAAAAGTCCTGACGCTTCTGACCGGTGTGGCGCCTTCCAGGTATGGAAGCGCCAGCTCACCGGAACGCAGGGTAAGCGTCGTCTGCGCAGGCAGGGCAGCTGTGCCCGTCTGCCCTGTCTGAGCTCCCGCCATTCCGAGGCTGAGGAGCAGTGTGGTTGTCAGCAGTGCGCGGCGTGCCAGAGTCGTCATAGTTTGACCTCCCAGGGATAGATGCCTTTCACTGAATTGAGCGGTGCGGTGGCTCCCGCCCTCTCACGGCCAGCGTAGGCACCCTCTATGTGAAGCTCTGGCTACTCCGCCCAGCGTTCCTTGGTAAGCGGCTCACATCTCCGTGTAGCAGGCATTGGCTCCTTCTGAGCATCGGAACTTCAGGTACTGGTATTCGGCGCCTCCAGGCCGGGTGGCGGCTCCGAAGTCCATGGCAGCTCGCGGTACGCTGCAGGAGCGGCAGCACTCCTGTGCGCCATGACCAGACTCCTCTGGCCTCTTTCCTAGGCAGGCCGGCGCGCAACCCGGTTGCGGCCGGAGTGCTTGGCGGCATACATCGCCTGGTCCGCAGCGCGGATCAATGCGTCTTCACGTGGAGCGTCGGACGGGAAACTGGCCACACCGATGCTGACTGTGATGCGGAAGGCCGTTCCATCCGGCGCGGAAAAGCCATGATGGGCCGCCACCGCTTCACGGATACGGTCCCCCATGACCAGGGCCACATGTTCGTCGGTGTCCGGGAGCAAAGCGACAATCTCCTCGCCGCCAAAACGCGCCACGACATCTGTCTGGCGAACTACACCACTGACCAGCCCCGCCAGTTCCTGTAATACACGGTCACCCACATCATGGCCGTAGGTGTCGTTCACCACCTTGAAGTGATCCACATCCAGCAGCAGCACGGAGCAGGGCTGGCCGTGCCGGCGCGCCTGGTCCAGGTGCCCTTCCAGGCGGGCCTGGAACTCGCGCCGGTTAAACAGGCCGGTCAGGGCGTCGCGCATGGACAGTTCCCGCAGCACCGCCTGAGACCGCATGATGCTGAACGCACCCAGCAGCAGGCTCAGCACCGTCAGGAAGAAGGCCCCGAGCACCACGCGGGTCAGCGTGCGGTTCCAGCGGGCGGCGCTGGCCAGTTGGCTTCGCGTGCGGGCCCGGTCGGCGTCATGCAACAGACCCACCTGGTCGGACAGGGCCCGAACCTGAACGTCCAGCCCATGAATGCGTTCGTGGATGGCGCGCAGGCCCCCGGCGTTCGGGTCAGGCATGGCGAGGATGGCCGTGACCTGACTTCTTATGGTCTGCCAGGAAGCGGCAATTTCCGCGAACTCTTCGGGATGGGCACCATCGTGCGGCTCCTGGGCCTCGGCCAGGGTGTCGCCGATCTGGCTGGCCAGCAGGGCAAAATGCTCGCGCTGAACGCTGCTGCCCTCAATGTGGTAGTGGTGCACCGGAATCACGGCGCGCTGTAGCAACTTCTGCAGTCTCAGGGTGATCTCGATCCGGTGGGTGGTGTCGCGCGTGATGTGAGCGCTGTGCTCGAACGCCTGGTCAAGTTTCAGGGACGCGAGGCCGGTAACGGTGCCCAGCGCGCAGGTGGCCAGCACCAGCCCGGCAATCAGGCGCGCCTGTGGCTTATGCAGCATGCGGGGGCCGGCTGGGGCGTGTAATCATGGCTGGAAATTCACTCCGTCTGCGGCTGGGCCTGGGTGCCCGGTGCTTTTCTGGCCGCGTGATGATTGTTTGTGGAACGACAATAGAGGACCTCTTCTGACAAAGGCATGACGGAATCGGTCGCTGCGGCCGGACCTGACCCGGAGCAACCACCCTGGCGCCCCATCAGCGTCTTCAGCCACATGAAGGCGGAGTTGACGGCCCCCACACTTCCCCCATTGAACCGGCGCTTACGCTCGGCGCATGACCGACAAGAACAACGAGGCGGAGCAGATGCAACAGGCCTACGCCGAGCGCCAGGAGCATGAAAAGGCGACCGGCAAGACCAGCGCCGGGGGCGCAGGCAGCACGGGCACCCCGGGCAACCAGCAGACTGGCGCGGAGACCACCGACGAGAATGACAGCGGGCCCCGGTCCGGACCCACGGAAAACTAGACCAGAACGCCACAGCTTTATTCAGGTCACCTCACGAAAGGAGCATGAAGTCACTTTTCATGGAGGCGTGGCATCCTGGCAGGATGAGAACGACACTGAAGGTTCTGGCTCTGGCTGCCGCTCTGACTGGCGCGGCGCAGGCGGCGACATCGGTCACGACGACGACGGTCAACCTGCGGCGCCTGCCCGCCATGAGCGGCCCGGTCGTGGGTGTGGTGCCGGCCAACACGCTGCTGACGGTGGCCTGCCGTGGTGACTGGTGCCGGACGTCCTACCAGGGGCGCGGCGGCTACATTGCCCGTACCTTGCTGCGCCCAGTGACGCGCAGCGCTCCCCTGGCCGGCGAGGGGGTGCGTTTCTACGCCACCTGCGCTGCGGCGCGTGCCGCCGGCGCTGCCCCTATGCGGCTCGGGCGCCCAGGATACCGCACCGCGCTGGACGCCAACCACAACGGTCTGGCCTGCGAACCCCGCGAACGCTGAGATTTTCCCCAACAGGAGGCAGCCATTGTGGCCTGCCTCCTGCTTTGTTTTCTAAAGCGGTGGCACAGTGGGGCCTATGACTGCACCTGCCCCTCCAGCTTCCCTGTTTATTCCCACCGCACCGGCTCAGCTGCGGGTGGACGTCTGGTCGGATATCGCCTGCCCCTGGTGCCATATCGGCAAGCGGCGTCTGGAAGCCGCCCTGGAGCGGTTTCCCCAGCGTGATGCTGTGCAGGTGGTGTGGCACAGCTTCGAGCTCGACCCCTCCGCGCCGCTCGAGCAGCCTGCGAGTATGCCCGAGCATCTGGCCCGCAAATACGGCCGCAGCGTCCAGGAGGCCCAGGGCATGATGGACCACATGACCCGTATGGCCGCCGGCGACGGCCTGGAGTACCACTTCGAGCGCACGCGCATGACAAACACCTTCCTGGCCCACCAGCTGATTCATCTGGCGGCTGGGCGTGGGCTCCAGGACGCCATGAAGGAACGTCTGCTGCTCGCGTACCTGAACCAGGGCGAACATATCGGCGAGATCGACACGCTGGTGCGCCTGGGCCAGGAGGTGGGACTGGACGCCACCGAAGTACGTGCTGCCCTGGAGGCTGGCACCTACGCCCAGGCCGTGCGCCAGGACGAGGCACAGGCCCACGCTCTAGGCATCAGCGGTGTGCCGTTTTTCGTCCTGGGCGGCAAATACGGCGTGAGCGGCGCGCAGGAGGCGGACGTTCTGCTGGGTGCCCTGAATCAGGTCTGGCAGGAGACGCATCCCGCCCCCCTGACCCTGCTGGGTGAAGCCGGTGACGGCTGCGACGACGGCAGCTGCGGCGTGCCCGACCGCTCCTGAACTGAAATGCCTGTGCCGCGCCCCCTGGGATCACGTCAGGAGGCGTGCACCTGTACCTGGGCGGCCACAGCCAGCGCCAGCGTCAGGGTGTGGCCCCGCACCTCGGCCGTCAGAGTTCCCAGGGCCACGTCTACACTCAGGACCTGCAGGGCGGCGCCCGGAGTCAGGTCCACGGCCACCAGGGCGCGCAGCTGCTCGGCATCACCGTCCGGCACACGCGCCACCACCGCGCGGTCACCGGTGGCCAGCTGCGACAGTCGGCGCTCGGCCCGCTCGGGCAGCTCCCCGCCCAGGGTAGGAATCGGGTCACCGTGTGGATCGTGGGTGGGATCGCCCAGCCACGCCGCGATGCGGGCTTCGAGCTTTTCGCTCAGGGCATGCTCCAGCCGCTCGGCCTCCTCGTGCACCTCGTCGAGGGGCACCCCCAGCGCGCGGTGCAAGAACAGTTCCAGCAGGCGGTGATGGCGCAGCACTTCCAGGGCCACCCGCTCGCCTTCGGCCGTCAGGCGGGCACCCTGATACGGCGCGTGGGACACCAGCCCCTGTTCGGTCAGCTTGCGCAGCATGCCGGTCACGCTGGCCGGGGCGACCTCCAGCACATCGGCCAGGGCCTGGGTACTGACCTTGCCGCCCTGAAGGTGGCTGCCTTGCCCGAGGACGTACAGGTGCTTGAGGTAATCCTCGGCAGAGGGGGACAGGGCACGCGCCGTCATACCCTCAGTCTAATCGGGAGACAGGGATGGAACTTTTGAAGGGTGTGTCACCTCTAAGGTATGAGGTGACCTTGAATGACGCCCTTACCCCCCTGGCCCGGACCAGTCTGGCCGACGCCGATCTGGTCCGCCTTGCCGTGCGTGACGAGCACGCTTTCGAGGAACTGGTGAGGCGGCACGCCGCGTCGGTTCACCGGCTGGCGGCCAGCACGGTGGGACCGGGGGCCGCCGACGATGTGGTTCAGGAGGTGTTTATCTCGGTTCACCGGAACCTGAGGGGCTTTCGTGGCGAGGCCAGTTTCAGCACCTGGCTGCACCGCATCACCCTGAACGCCTGTGCCCGGGCACTGCGCACCCGGGCCACGCTGACCCTGGACGACAGCCCTGAACTGGCCGCACCGCATGATCCGGTCCGCGCCGGCGAGCAGGCGCAGCTGCGCGCACGTCTGGCCGCTGGCCTGCAGAGCCTGCCGGCCGAGCAGCGCGAAGCCCTGACCTTGCGCGAGATCGCCGGTCTGGACTACGCCGAGATTGCCGCCGTGACCGGCACCGAACTGGGCACCGTCAAGAGCCGCATCAACCGGGGCCGCGCCGCCCTGCGTGCCTGGCTCACCCGCGCTGGAATCACGCCATGACCGCAATCACGCCATGAAAGGAGCAGATCCACGGATGAGCCTTCACCCTGACCCCGAACTTGACCGCCTGTTTGCCCAGGCCCGCGCCCTGAGTACGCACGACAGCGGCGCGGCCGAGCGTTTCCTGACCGGCCACCGCACCCGTCAGACTCAGGCCCGGCGCCGGCAGACCGGCTGGCTTTCGGCGCTGCTCGCCTCGGCAGCGGTCGTGGCCGGCGTGAGCGTGCTGAGGCCAGAGGCCCCGGATCTGCCCAGCAGCGCCGCCTACGCGGCCTACCAGGATGCGCTGGGAAGTGAGTGGTGAGCCGCGCGGCGTGGCTGATGGCGGCCCTGCTGATCCTGAGCAGCGGCCCGGCCGACGCGGCGGATGCCGACGATCTGCTGCTGGCCCTGAAACGGGCCCGGACCCTGGCCATCCGGGGGCAGGCAGAGGTCACGGTGAATTTCCCGCCCGGGTCCGAACCCACCCGGCGCGCTGGCCAGCTGCCACACGTCCCGTTCCGTCCTGCGCTGCTGGAGCGCAACTTCACGGTCAGCCGCAGTGGTCCGGAAACGCTGGCCGGACGGGCCACCACGCGCTACGACCTGTCTCCCCACAACGCCGGCGCCTCCCGCTGGTCCCTGTGGATCGATACCGTCTGGAACCTGCCACTGGCCTACGAGGAGCGGCTGGCCGACGGCAGCCTCGCCCGGCGCGCGGCGTTTGTGAAGGTGGGCGCGCTTCCTGCAAAAGTCAGCCGTCCGGTCACGTCCGTACCGGCTGGCCTGCGGGCCGCCCTGCTGCGGGCGCTGCCGGGCCTGCGTCTCCCTGCGGGCTTTGTCCCGGTGGACGTCCGCCGTCAGGGCAAGCGCTGGACTGTGACGCTCTCGGACGGCGTGAATGTGCTGGCGCTCGTGGCCGCGCCCCGGGGCGTTCAGGCCGCGCCGGGGGTGGCGTCCCGCAAGGCAGGCACGCGCGCGGTGTGGCTGGTGGGCGCCTTGCCTCAGAACGCACTGCGTGATGCGCTCGCCGGCGTGCGGGAGGCTGACCCGGAGGGTCTGGGAACTTTTGTGACCGTGCCCGACTCCAACCCCTAGAACTTCCACCTGAATTCAGCCCCCCTTCTCAGGAGCCCACATGTCCCTGTCTCCCCACACCCGCCCCCTCAACGCCGAGGACGCCGCGCATTTTCTGCGCCGCACGGCCTTTGGAGCCACCGACGAGCAGATTCGCGCCCTGGTCGGAAAGGACGCCCGCACGATCGCCCGCGAGGCGCTGACCTTTTCCACCGAAGCGGCGCCCGACAACCCCTTCAACCCGGCCCAGGGGGCCACGCCCGGCGCCATGATTCAGCTCACCCGGGGACAGTGGCTGTACGAACTGCTGTACTCGCCCCAGCCGCTGCGCGAGAAACTGGCGCTGACCTGGAGCAACCATTTCGTGATCGGGACCGACAAGGTCCGCAATCAGCCCAGCCTCGCGGCCTATCTGGCGCTGCTTCGCCAGCACGCCGCCACCGACCGTTTCGAGGCGTTCACGCTGGCCGTCGCCCAGTCGCCGGCCATGCTGCGCTATCTGGACAACGATCAGAACCGCAGGGGCAAACCCAACGAGAACTTCAGCCGCGAGTTGCTGGAACTGTTCACCACCGGCATTGGCCACTACACCGAGGACGACGTCCGCGAAGGGGCGCGTGCCCTGAGCGGCTGGACCTTCACGGGTGGACGCGGAAACCAGCGTTATCTGGAAGCGGCCCAATTCGTCTTCAACCCCAGGCAGCACGACGCCGGGCAGAAGACCTACCTGGGCCGGAGCGGCAGGCTGGGCGGGGAGGACGTGGTCCATCTGGCAGCCAATCATCCGCAGACGGCCACCTTTGTCAGCCGCAAGCTCCACCGCGCCTTCGTGAATGACACGCCCGACACCCAGGCTGTGGCTGGCAGCGCCGAAACCTGGCGGCGCACCAGCGGCAACGTCCGGGCCGTGCTGGAGGAGCTGCTTTCCAGCGCCGTGTTCTACGCCCCGACCCACCGCGCGAGCATCATCCGCAGCCCGGTGGAGTTCCTGGCCGGCGCGGTGCGCAGCCTCGGCAGTCCACGTCTGGGGCCCAAACAGCTTCTGAATCTGGCGCAGACCGCCGGCAAGATGGGCCAGCTCCTGCTGCTGCCCGACACGGTCAAGGGCTGGGACGGTGGGCGAGAGTGGATCAACGACACCACCCTGCTGACCCGCATGCAGGTGGCGGCCAGCCTGACGCTGGGCGGCAATGCCCCGAAGCTGGAAACGGCGCCCACACCGCTGGCACTGCTGGGCCGCGAAACGCCGCTGCCCGGCACCGAACGCCTGAATGACCGCCAGCGCACCTACCTGACCCTGATCAGCCCGGAATTTCAGCTCGCCTAAAGCGGAGGAACGCAGCCATGACGACACGACGTGACTTTCTGAAGTACTCCGCGCTGGCCGTGGCTGCCACCAGCGGCATGCCCGGCTTTTTGGCCCGCGCCGCGGCCCAGGCGCAGGGCAACGGCACGAAAACCCTGGTGGTGATTCAGCTCACCGGGGGCAACGACGGCCTGAACACCCTGATTCCCTACAGCAACGGCGCGTACTACGCCGCGCGCCCGACCATCGCCATTCCGAAAAAGGACGTGCTGACGTTGACGCCGGACTTGGGCATGCATCCGGCCCTGAAGCCCCTGATGCCGCTGTGGGACGCCGGGCGGTTCGCCTGGATGGAAAACGTGGGCTATCCCAACCCCAACCGCAGCCACTTCGCCAGCATGGCCATCTGGCACACCGCCGATCCCACGCAGGCTCAGGGAGACGGCTGGATCGGCCGTTTGGCCGAGAAGATCGGGGACCCCTTCTGCGCCAGCAACGTGGGCGGCACCACCCCACAGGCGCTGCGCGCCAGCGAATTCAGCCTGCCCAGCATCGACACGGTGGACGGCTTTCAGGTGAAGCTGCCGCAGGGCCTGGAGGGCGCCTTCGAGAACATGCTGAACGCCCCGCGCCGTGGTGAAGCCGAGTACCTGTCACGGGCGACCCGCCAGATGCTGACCAACACTGCCCGCGTGCAGGAAAACGCCAGAAAATACAAGGCCGGCGCCACCTACCCCGAGGGCCGCTTTGCTACCCAGCTGCGTGACGCGGCCCGCCTGATCGCCGCGGGTGTGGGCCAGCGGGTGCTGTACGTATCACTCGGCGGCTTCGACACCCACGCCGGCCAGCGCGCCGATCAGGACGAGCTGCTGGGCACCCTGGCCGGAGGTCTGGCGGCGTTTCAGGCTGACCTGGAACGGCAGGGCCTGGCCGATGGGGTCATTGTCATGGGCTTTTCCGAATTCGGGCGCCGGGTTGCGGAAAACGACAGCGCCGGCACCGATCACGGCAAGGGCAGCGTGATGTTCGCGCTGGGCAAGGGTGTGCGCGGCGGCATTCACGGCGACAGTCCGGACCTGGAGAACCTCAGCGACGGCGATATCCGCTACAAGCAGGATTTCCGTGGGGTCTACGAGGGCGCCCTGACGAAATGGCTGGGCCTGGATGCCCGCACAATTCTGGGCGGCAGCTTTACGGGGCCGCAGTGGGTCGCATGAAAGGGGACCGCGTGAGGCTGCTGGGGGCGGCGCTGGCTGGGCTGACCCTGCTGAGCGTTCCCGCCGCCCTGGCCCTGCCCACCTACCGCAAGCAGGCGGCGCAGCAGTTCCGGTACGACCGCGACAACCCGCTGTGGGACCTGGACCGCCGGGTGGTGCCCTGCACCTACTGCCACATCAGGGTGACAGGCGGCGCGCCCTGGAATCCGTTCGGAGAAGCCATTCGCGCCGCCTTCCGGGCCGACGCGCAGGCCGGGAAGCACTCGAAGTTTCCCGTGATTCTGCATGGCCTGCTGGCCTCGGAAGGTGACGCGGACAAGGACGGCTACAGCGACGCTCTGGAAGTGTATGCCCGCACGCTGCCTGGCGACGACACGAGTTATCCCAGGACCGCCGAGAAAGAAGTGCGCGCGGCCTACGAGAATGCGGGGGGCGCTCAGCAGTACCTGCCACCGAAGTCAAAGAAGTAACTCCCCTTGGTGCAAGTTCTTTACGGGACGTGATGGGCGACTCTACCCATCCATTTTAGATAAGGCTGTAAAGCCAGCTTTTGTCTCAAAGCACCCTGTTCACGCTTTCGCTGAACGGCGAAACAGGGCAGCATTCAGAAACTCCATTGAAAACACAGCCTCCGTTGCCTGTTCCGGCAGGCGCAGAGGCCCTGAGTCCAGCAGTTCCAACCAGGAGAACAGGGCTCGCAGATCCTCAGGGCCGTAGGCGATTCCGCCTTCAAGGCTGCCCTGCCGTAACAGCGTGAGGTCGTCCCCGTCGGAACCCATCTTGCCCGGTGCGAACGTGCAGATCCCAAACCTCCCACCGGGTTTCAGACAGGCGGCCAGAGCACTGAAATAGGAGAGTCTGCGGTGGGGCGCGAGGTGATGAAAGCAGCCAGAGTCATACACCACGTCATACGGCCCGCCCGGAATCCCTTCACGTAGGACGTCGCATTCCATATATGTAGCGTCCGAGTCAGCCGACCGTTCCCGGGCCCCGGTCACCGCAAAAGGTGAGATATCGATTCCGACTGCCCGATAGCCCTGCCCCGCGAACCAGCGGGTGTTCCGGCCAAGGCCGCAGCCGATATCCAGAGCACTGTGCCCCGCGCCTCCAGGCAGAAGCCCACTCCGGCTCCAGTCCACCAGATTGACGTCCGGGAAATCAGAATTGAGTGGGTGATCCGGGCGGCTGAAAATCTGGGCCCAGTGGTCATACGCGTCACGCCTGGTCCAGTCCGAGCCGTCATCGAACAGCTGGTCCAGAGTGTCCAGGAGCTGTTCCAGGTTCGCCACGCGCATGCAGCAGGATACTGTTTGGGCGACGGGGACTGTAGAGATACTCCGGCAGACCACACGGAAGATTGGGCTTCACTCCGCCGCCCCGTCTCTTATCCTCAATCCATCATGCGTGAAGACCTTCCATGTCCCTACTGTGATGAGGCTGAACTTCGGCGTGACGCCTTCGTTCTGGAAAACCACCTCTGCCTCCTGAGCATCAAACCCAGCGAGACGGGCGCCTTGGAAGGGGCGGGCATTATCGTCCCGAAAGCCCACCGCCCTACGGTGTTCGATCTCACGCCGCAGGAGTGGGCCGCCACGCAAGAGTTGCTCCTCCAGGCAAAGGCGCACCTGGACGCCACGCTCGCTCCAGACGAATACAACGCCGGGTGGAATGTGGGCGAGGTCGGGGGCCAGCACGTGATGCACGCGCACTTTCACGTCATGCCGCGTTTCAGCGACGAGCCAAGAGCCGGACAGGGGATTCGCAGTCACCTGAAGTCAGTAGAGAACCGGCGCCGTTCCTTACCGCGGACTTGACTGACTACCGCTCACGGTGGTCAGGTAGGAGTCGTCAATCACCGGGACAAGCACAATGGAATCGAAGCAGAATGACGATGCAGGCCAACTGAACCAGACCCAGGAAATTCTGGGCCTTCACTTCATCCCTGGTGCGCACCCGTCTGAAGCTCTGCAACCACGCAATCGTCCTTTCTACCTTTCAGCGCCGCTGATAGCGGCGCAGCAGGTGTCCATCTTCCGTTTTTCGCCGATTTCATCGGTTCGGTGCGATCATCTCCACGACCACCGCTGCCAGCTCAGCGTCCGGAGCATCACTGTTGTACGCCTTATCCCCGATCAGCCGCTTCGGGAAATCCAGCCCAAACGAGGCGTCCAGAGTCTTCTGAACGAACTTGACCTCTGCCCGACTGGCACTGCACGCGTGTACCGCGAGCGGCGCGCTGCTCGCGTCCACCATGACCAAAACTTTGGTGCCTTTGCCTTTCTTGGTGGGCCCGACGCCCGCGCCCCTTTTTTGGCAGGACTGAAGGTTCCGTCGATGAAGGCCTCTTCTGAGATCAAGCAGCTGCTTCTCCTCGCCCAGCTCGTACAGGGCCGCCCGGACCTTCGGCTCCACCTAGCAGCAGTCGTACTCTGGTTACAGAGCACGTTTTGGCAGGTGAGCTTTACCCTGTCACAGGCCTTGTTCCCAAACTCTCCGAGAAGCGCAGGAGATAACCATTGGGATCTTGCACCAGAAATTCTCTGTTGCCGCTTTCCCGATCTCCAGTGACCCGCCATTTCTCTCTAGGAGAGACAAATAGTGGCCAACTGATTCGCTCTAAACCTTCCAGGAGCGGGTTGATCTGAGCTACTCCGATCTCAAAGTTGATGCCGCGTCCCAATGGATATTCCAACGGTCCAGTCTGCCACTCGCCAGTGATCACAGTGAGCATCACCTGGGCCCCATCGCGCTCAAGATAAGCAAAACCCTGTTCAGGACGCTGATATGCGAGCCCGAAGCCTAGACCATCGCACCAGAAATCCAAACTCTGTTGAAGGTCGAAGACATCAAACTCTGGAACGAGGGCGTTGAATCCGCCAGTTGGTGTCTTTCCATTCGCCTCACTCACGCTGGTGATCAAAGCACAGTATGCAGAGAGTAGGCGAAGAGCCTGAGTCTGAACTCCTCAACAACGACGGTTCGAAATGCCGTATTCGTCGTTTGCGTACACGCCGTAGCCTGCTTTCAGACTGTGCGCTCCCAGGTGATCCACATGCGCTCGACCTGATAGCCAAGCCGGGTGTTGACCCGCAGCATGGGCAGGTTCAGCACGGTGCCGCCGGTCCCGGCCGTGCGGAAGCCCTGCTCCCTGGCCCACTGCAATGCGTCCGCCTTGACCAGGGTCGCCAGACCGCGTGCCCGGTGTGCCGGGTGGGTCACGGTCATTTCACTGTCCACCTCCTGGCCCCGTGGTTTCAGGCGGGTCAGGGTCACAATCTCGCCACGCAGGCGCACCACGAAGGCCCGTTCCTCGCGGCGGATGACGTCACGGAGCTCGTTTCTGGATAATTTCCGCATCTGGGTGGTCGGATTGCGAGGGGCGTCCGCCACCCCCTGGGCGTACAGGGCCGCCATCACTTCCCAGTCGCTTTCCGGGACTTCAGGGTCCAGCGCCTCGGCCTCGTAGCCCTGCAGAAACAGGCGTTCCTCCAGGGGCCAGAACCTCTCGAAGTCAAAGGTGCTCAGTGGGAGGTGCGCCCCCCACGACTGCCAGGCATTGCGGAATCCAGCGGTCTGAAACAGCTCCATCTGCTCGGTGAAGTCCTCGCGGGTCACGCCCAGCAGGCGCGAAAACCCAGCCGGCAGGTCGGCCAGCAGTCTCAGGTACAGCGGGGTCAGGGCAACCCGGTCTCCGGCCACGTCCAGCCGCAGGGCATCGGGAGTTGCTGGGTCGAAGGGATACAGGTGCGCGGTGGCGATGATCTGGTCTCCCCTGACAGCCACCAGCCGTCGGCGTGCCGGGTCCTGGGACTCGCGGAACTGCGCCTCGGTATAGGTCCAGTGACCGCGCACACCTTCGGTGACCAGCCGGGCGACGGCACTTGCGTCCGTATTCTGGAAAGGTCTGAGGGTGAATGGAACAGCTGCAGAGTGATCGTGAGCAACAGGCATGGCGTCATGCTGCGGCAGCACTCCTCAATGCGCGACTTCCGCGACTAGGCACGATAGCCTATCTCTGCATATGCGCTGGCTCCGGGACCCGCTCTTGCCCTGCCCGACAATGTGATTCGTTATCCAGCCTGACTTATACTCACGATCCATTCACAGAACCTCTTGACGAAATTATGCGGCAGGCGTATTCTGTCCTTGCCGGAACGGAAGCGCCATCGGTGTGCTTGTTCCCCTGCCCGGAGGGACTCGTCGCAGCCCCAACCCCAGACCAGACCGCGCCCCTGCCACTTTGGCGGGGGCGTTTGCATTCGGCAGGTGAAAACGATGTTGCGTAGAGTGCCTTTCCGACAATCTGCGGGCAGCCCGGTAGACTGCTGTTTATGTCAACTGAGCAGCTGAGCATCAACACCATCCGCACGCTGTCTATCGATGCCGTCCAGGCCGCCAACAGCGGTCACCCTGGCGCGCCGCTGGGCATGGCCCCGATGGCCTACGTGGTGTGGCAGGAGTTCCTGCGCTTCAACCCGAAGCAATCACAGTGGGCCGGGCGTGACCGCTTCGTCCTGTCGGCTGGACACGCCAGCATGCTGATCTACAGCCTTCTGCACCTGACCGGCTATGACATGCCGATGGAGGACCTGAAGAACTTCCGCCAGTGGGGCAGCAAGACCCCCGGTCACCCGGAGTTCTTCCACACGCCCGGCCTGGACGCGACCACCGGACCGCTGGGTCAGGGCGCAGCCATGACGGTCGGACTGGCCATGGCCGAGGCCCATCTCGCCGAGCGCTACAACCGCCCCGAGTTCCCTATCTTCGACAATTACGTCTATTCCATCCTGGGCGACGGGGACCTGCAGGAAGGCATCAACCATGAAGCCGCCGCGCTGGCCGGGCACCTGAAACTGGGCAAGCTGATCTGGCTGCACGACGACAACCAGATCCAGCTGGACACCGCCACCGAGAAGGCCGAGTCTGAGGACACCGCCGCACGCTTCCGCGCCTACGGCTGGGAGGTGCTGCGCGTCGAAGACGGCAATGACCTGAACCAGATCCGTCAGGCGATTACGGCCGCCCGGGCCAACACCGCGCAGCCCAGCCTGATTCAGGTGCGCACAGTCATCGGGTTCGGCAGCCCGCGCGCCGGCACCAGCAAGGCCCACGGCGAACCCCTGGGCGAGGAGGGCGTGGCGCAGACCAAGCAGGCCCTGGGCTGGGATTACCCCCCCTTCACGGTGCCGGACGAGGTCCGCGCCCACATGGACGCCACCGAGCGCGGCGCGAGGTACGAGGCCGAGTGGAACGCCCTGCTGGAGGGCTACCGAGCTGCCTACCCAGAACTGGGCCGCGAAGTGGACGCCATGCTGAACCGTGAACTGCCCGCCAACCTGGCCGACACGCTCCCCAGCTACGAGGTGGGGGGCAAGGCCGTGGCGACCCGCAACGCCAGCGGTGAAGTGATCAACGCGCTCGCCAAGGTGGTGCCCGGCCTGATGGGCGGCAGCGCGGACCTGTCGGGCAGCACCAAGACCACCATCAAGGACGGCGGCGAGATGCAGGCCGGCCATATGGGCGGACGCAACGTGCTGTTCGGCGTGCGCGAGTTCGGGATGGCCGCCGCCGGCAACGGTCTGAGCCTCTACGGCGGTATCCGCCCGCTGGTGGGTACCTTCCTGGTGTTCGCGGATTACCTCAAGCCGGCCTTCCGCCTCAGTGCCATCCAGATGCAGCCGGTCACCTACGTCCTGACCCACGACTCCATCGGCCTGGGTGAGGACGGCCCCACCCACCAGCCGATCGAGCAGCTGGCCATGCTGCGCAGCGTGCCCGGCGCGCACGTGATCCGTCCGGCCGACGCCAACGAGACAGCCGCTGCGTGGCAGATGGCGCTGGAATACGACAAGGGCCCCACCGCCATCGCGCTGTCACGCCAGGACCTGCCGATCCTGCCGCGCAACCATGCCGGCGTGAAAAAAGGTGCCTATGTGGTCCGGGACGCCGAGGGAGGCGCGCAGGTGATCCTGATCGCCTCGGGCAGTGAGGTCAGCCTGGCGCTCGACGCCGCCGAGGCCCTGGCAGCTGAAGGCATCGGTGCCCGTGTGGTCAGCATGCCCTGCATGGAAGTCTTCCGCGCGCAGGACGCCAGCTACCGCGACAGCGTGCTGACCCCTGGAGTCAAACGCGTGGCCATCGAGGCCGCCAGCAAGGCCCCCTGGTACGAGTGGACACAGGGCGGCCCGGTGATCGGCATGGACACCTTCGGGGCGTCCGCGCCGGCCAAGGTGCTGTTCGAGAAATTTGGCTTTAGCGTGCAGAACGTGGTGAAGGTCGTCAGAAGCGTCCTGTAACGCTTCTCTTCTGGCAGCGCCCGGTCATGTCCGCATGGCTGGGCGTTTGCCTGTCCCGATAATGGTGCCCTATGCGCCTCATACGGTTTCCGTTTATCTCGTCGACAAACCGGAAGAGCACCAGTTTCTCATCTTCAGGGCTGGAACCCGCCCTGCTCCTCCCCGCTCCGCTCGAATGGAAGAGTGTGATAAACGAATCAATCGGAGTCCGTAACACCCACCAGATTGCCCGAACATGGCGCGGCCCGGTCGAATACCAGCTGTCCGGTACCGGCCCGGTCGTGATGGTCCTTAACGGTGGGCACTGTTCCCGGGATACCCGACTGGGTCACGAACAGCTGGCGGCGGCTGGATTCACGGTTCTGATTCCGTCCCGCCCGGGGTACGACAGCACGCCCGCCGACCTGGGTGAGACCGCCCATGAGGCGGCCAAGACCCTCGTGGCCCTGCTGGATCACCTGAATATTTCCAGTATGCGGGTGATAGGGATCTCGGCGGCCGGGCCCACCGCGCTGACCCTGGCCGCCGAATATCCGGAGCGGGTGGATCAGCTGGTGCTGGAATCGGCGCTGGTCGATCCGTGGGAACCGGGCGTCCAGCGTCTGGCAAGGCTGGTTTTTGGACGGCTACAGACCTGGACCTGGCGCTTGAACCGGGCGCTGCTGCGCCTCGCGCCGGGGCCCATGCTGCGCCTCATGCTCAGTCAGCTTTCGACCCGTCCGGTCCAGCAGGTCATGGCAGGCCTGACACCAGCGGACCAGCGGGAAATTCAGGTGCTGCTGCGTTCGTTCAGCTCGGGGCGCGCCGGCTTCCTCAATGACATCCGGCATGTGTCACCGGACCTGCAACGCATCCGGACACCCACCCTGGTGATGTATTCACCATATGACAGAAGCATTCCTCTGAAGCAGCCCTTACGCCTGCTGCGCGAGTTACCGGACGCCGTTGGTGTGGAGATTCCCAGCGACCTGCACCTGATGTGGCTCGGTGCCACGGCCAGGACGGTCCGGGACCACCGGCTGGCCTTCTTGCGGCAGCTGACCAGCTGATGGGGGTTGCCTGACCTTCCGCTGACAGGATGACTCCGGGCCCCCGGTCACCTCACGGTAATTCGGTCCTGGTCTGCACGTTGCCTGTGGCTATCTGCCTGGCATCGTTGCTCTACACATCCGCCGATCAATCGCTTTTTCAGTGCGCTTCGGGCACGCAGGCAGTTTTTGACTGCCGAGCTGTGCCGGTGCGCCAGAATGGGGGCGACCATGCACAGATACCTGGAACTCAGCGAGGAGGGCGGCAGCGCGCATAAGTTCTACGAGGCCCGGGCCGAGGGCTGTACCTTGACCGTGCGCTATGGCCGCATCGGAACGGAGGGCCAGACGCAGGTCAGGATCTTTGCCACACCTGAGGAGGCCCAGGCAGAAGCACAGAAGAAACTGGCTGAGAAACGCCGCAAGGGCTACATGGACGCGGTGGCAGGTGAGCGGGAGAAACGCGCCGTGCCCCAGCCAGCTCTGCGCCTGCCCAAAGCCCTGAGCTCCTACCGTGAGGTCCTGGAAGCCAGCGTGCGTCCGTATGTTGCCCTGAAGGGAAGCCCACCCCGACCGACGATGAGTCCCTGGACCAGCAAACTTGGCGGGGTGCCCTACCGGCCGCTGGGAAGCGCCTGGCCTCTGGCCAGTGACGGTCAGCCGCTGGCCTTTCTGGCCCAGCTGAATTTTGCCGAGTTGCCTCCCCTGGCGGGTTTTCCGCAGCAGGGCATCGTGCAGTTCTTCATCCGTGACGACGACTTTTACGGGGCGAACTTTGACGGGGCCCTGGACATGACGTCCCTGGCCGACGATGCGAATTACCGCGTGCTGTACCACCCGGAGGTCATCCCGGACCCGGCGGGGCTGGAGCAGACGCTTCCAGTGGGGGTGCCGGGCAGCGACGACAGCATCCTGGGCCTGCCCCACGACCCGACCCTAACTTTTGAGCTGCGCGGTGAACTGCGGTCAGGACCGGTCACCAGCGACGACCGGCTTTTTGACCAGCTGGTCGGGCAGTCGCTCTGGGAGCTGGGCGACACCGAAGATGTGAACGCCGACGACCTGTCGGACCGCTACGCCCTGCTGGCCGGAAGCGGCCACAAGCTCGGCGGATATCCCAACTTCACCCAGCACGACCCGCGCAGCGTGGATGATCCGCATGTGCTGCTGTTTCAGCTGGACAGCGACGATGACCTGAGTCTCATGTGGGGCGACGTGGGCATCGCCAACTTTTTTATTCACCCGGATGATCTGACACGCGCCGACTTCAGCCGTGTGGTGTTCCACTGGGACTGCTGCTGAACGTGACCAGCACCGCACCCGTGAACCACTCTCAGACTTTTCCAACCACCTGGTGTCAACCCATTTTCCTGACTCAAGCAGAGAAAACTCATGCTCGGACACGTCCTGGAGCGGCAGATTGTAGCCTGCCGGGATGGCCGAGTCTGTCAGCGTCCAGCGTCGCAAGAAACAGAGGCAGAGGCCGGATGTCACTTCTCTGGTTGCGGCGCCTTCGGTTTCCGCTGGGTGCTTTGTCACTCAGCGGCAGCAGTTGCAGACCCACGCGCTTCGTCCGGTCGCCCTGCAGCGTGGCGCTGCGCAGCCAGTGCTTCGCGCGGCCGGGCTGATCCGGCAGGACACGTCGGCCATTCAGACTCAGCAGCAGGCCGGGTGACGGCCAGGGTCGGCTCCCCACAGCTCTACACACAGCTGATGCAATGCACAGGTGGAAATACGAAGTTTCTGTCGGCCTTGTTGGACTACGGTTTCAAAGGGGATGAAATCCCCGTCCTGCTGAACACTGAAGGTGCCACGGTCAGCCAGCTGCAGGCCCCATTCTCGCTGCGGCCCGGAAACATGGCGCCGGGATCGATGACTTCCGCGATCAATGGGCGTTTAAAAAGCCCACCATGGACCAGTTAAGGAACTGGGCGTACGGGTGGCCAAAGGACGACGGGTTTATCGGCAAGGTCATCGACCTCAAGCTCCAGCCGGGAACGCTGATCGACCGCTACGGTGCACCGACAGGCCGCTTTGTGTCTCCTGTGGGCCCCAGCTTTGGCTCCAGGGCTCTGGCCGGTCCCGAGGGATACGAGAATTATTATGTCGACGAGGTGCTCAGGCCCCTCGACGTCAAGAGCGGCGCCGCCTCTCTGTGGTTCGGTGAGGTCGGCGGCGCCAGGCAGTACATCCTGCCTGGCAGGATCGTGCAACTGATTGAGCAGGGCGCGCTCCGGCGGGTCAAGGTCGTGCCAGGAAGCAAGAAGTGGGGACGCCATGACCCGTGAAGAGCTGATCCAGAACCTGACCAATGCCGGCGTATCTCCCAGCCTCTACGACTCTGACTCGTTTATGCCGGATACCTATCTGCTGGGGAAGGTTGACGGTAAATGGAGCCTGTATTCCCACAAGCGGGGGCATCTGGATATTGAAAAGACGTTTGATAGTGAATCCGCCCTGCATGAATACCTCTGGTAGAAGGTGCGGCACCTGCAGCAGATCAACGCCAATTAACCGGGCTGCTGATAGATGGGCGGAATGTATCCTGCACCCATTTAAAAGAGGGTGAACATTGAGAAGTAATCTGCGCGC
The DNA here is from genome assembly GCF_014647655.1 of Deinococcus malanensis. Taxonomy (NCBI): domain Bacteria; kingdom Thermotogati; phylum Deinococcota; class Deinococci; order Deinococcales; family Deinococcaceae; genus Deinococcus; species Deinococcus malanensis. The sequence continues at coordinate 69,886 of NZ_BMPP01000011.1, read as the reverse complement.
TCGTTAGGGCTGCGAGCGAAACAGGCGTAAGGGGGTGGGAACTACTCAACGTCAGGAATCCTTCACGCTGCGCAGTTCCCAGAAAATGCTTACTCTTCAGACCGATATGCGGCGTGAGGCAGGACCACTTGGTTCAGCAGAACCACTTTCTGGTTGGATCACCGCCCCGCAGGCACCGCTGCCAACGCCGCGTCGGCGGTTTTCAGGGCAGCGTCCACGGTTGCCCGGACCAGTTGCGGATCGACCAGGGTGTCGCTGGGCTGGTGGTAGTTGGCGTCCAGCCCCCGGTGAAAGAACAGTGTCGGAATGCCCATCTGCGCGAATGGTGCCTGGTCACTGCCGCCCCGGTCCGGGGATGAGCCGGCGATCTGGGCAGCCTGACGCGCAATGTCCACCAGACGGCTCTCACCGGACACGTTCAGCGGCGTCACGTTCACGCCCACCATGTCGAAGTTGAACATAGCCTTGAGCCCCTGCACCAGCGCCGGGTTCTCCTTGACAAAGGCGCGTGAGCCGCGCAGGCCGTCCTCCTCGCCGTCGAACAGGACGAAGTAGCTGCGCTGCCCCATCGGGGTATTGACCGTGCGCCGCGCGATCTCCACCACGGCCGCCGTGCCTGACAGGTTGTCATTGGCGCCCGGGGAACGGAACACCGAATCCATGTGCCCGCCAAACAGGATCTCAGGACGGGTCACGCCCGACTTGAACGCCACGACGTTCACGCCGCGTACCTCGCCGTCGCGCACCCGCACATTCAGGGTGACGGGCTGGCCATTGCGCAGCGCCGCGCCGGCTGTACTGGTTACCGCCAGGGCCGGGAGTTCCACCCGCTCACCCAGACGGCCCTGCAGTTCCTTGGCCTCGGTGTTCACCACAATCAGCCCGGCCGCGCCGGCCGCCAGGGCATTCCTGGCCTTCTCCAGGAAGGGAATCTGGCCACGTTGCACCACCGCCACCTGACCACGGACATTGACTGCCCTGAAGTTCTCGGGCGTGCCCACACCCGGAACCCGCACGGCCCTGGCGGTCACCCCCCCGCCGGTGCTGCCTTCCAGCGCCCGGCCAGTCAGTGTCTGGGTTCCCTGCCGCACGTCCGAGCCCAGATCATCGAAACGGGGGTAGGTAAAGACGTCCCGGCGGGTGGTGTAGCCCAGGGCCTGGAACTGTGCCTCGAAGTAGGCGCGCGCCTTTTCGTTGGCTTCACTACCGGCCACGCGGGGACCGAACTTCACGACGGTGGTCAAGTCATCCTCGATGTTGGCCAGCGCGGAGGACGCCAACATCAGCGCGCCCATTAGGGCGCCCAGTTTCCAGGTTTGCATGTCTTCAGAAAAGCATGCTGTGGGGCCAAACACTCCGCCATCTGTCACGGTTGTGGGACGTGCGCCCCAGCCTCCGACCCCAGCGTGATGTTGATCTTCCATATGCCTAGTACGACCGTCGGGGACGACAGTTCCTGGACTGTGTGGAACCGGCTGCAGAGGAGCTGGGCCCGCGGCCAGCCCAGCTCCTCTGTCAGTGTCAGGACGCTGGCAGGCTCATCGTCACGCAGCGCGTCCGCGGCCTCCTGCGCCGCGGACACCGTCAGAAACGCCTGCTTACACTCCTGCTGCGGGGTGATGTAAGTGGTGAAGCTGCCGCAGGAGCCTTGCTCACGCTCCATAACAGGGATCTTCTGATCGGGACCCTCAGCGCCCAGCTCACGCCCGAGGACCCTGAAGGAAGACGCCTCCTGACCTGCCTTCCTGGCGGTCTGGGCCGATTCCGGGGCCAGGTCCCCGCACCGGGGAGGAGGGCTTCGCGCTGAGGACCACCGGTCAGCTGCTTGCTGCTCGGCTGCCCACCACTGCACCATACCCTGCGGTGCAGCAGATGGCGGAAGCAACCCCAGCACAGGACACCACCGTGGTCCTGCCGTGGAGCTGACCGGCACTGGCGCTGCGGTCGCTTCTGGAATTCCCGGGAGGCCTGGCCCCGCGCCACCTGCCGGGGCGGACGCCACCGGGCCAGTCTGCAACGTCCACCTGAATGAAAACCGGACCGTCAGGTGACATGCGGCTCACTTGAGCTCACATCACGGTCCCCTACGAAGCTGTCAGCCTATCGCTCCATAATAGCAGGGCCGTTTAGGTTTTTTGGTGTCCTGAACGACAGATGGTCCTGTCATGGTCAAGTTTTGTGGAAAAGTTCTTATAAAGATTCCATTATGAAACGGTGAAGAACCGCCATCCTGTTGCCTTTCTGATTCATCCCCGGGTCAACGTCGCCGCTGACCTTGGGCAGTTGTTTCATCCGCTGCTGGCGCGGCTTCCCAACGGGATTTACACGGCTGGCCTGCAACACCTTCCGGTACCGCCGCTCGTGACCGGCCAGATCCGCTACACCGACGCTCCAGAGGAGGTGGCTGCCCACCTGATTACCGTGCCTCTCAGTGCGGGATAACTTCTGCATCTGCCTCGCCCGAAAGTGCAGGCGAAACTCGAGGCCGCGGTGGACCGCGCCCGCGACCTGGGGGCCCAAACGGTCGGACTGGGTGGTCTCAATGCTCTGGCAGCCGGGGGCGGCGAAACCCTGGCGCACCGTACCGATATCGGCGTCACCAATGGCAATGCGTTTACGGCGGCCATGACCCTGCAGGGGTCCAGCAAGCCCTGGCCTACACCTCTGATCCGGCCGGGGCGCACATCGCCCTGGTGGGTGCAACCAGCAGCGTGGGGGCCTGCCTGACGCGTATGCTTGCGCGCCGTCACCACGGTCGGCTGACCCTGGTGGCCCGCAACGCGCAGCGACTTCATGCCTTGCGAGATGATCTGGTCAGCGGTGGGGCCGACGCGCACGCCACCCTGGATATGAGCGACGTGCGGAAGGCAGATCTGGTTGTGCTGCTTACCAGTGCAACCGACGCTGTTCTGCGCAGCGAACACCTTAAGCCCGGCGCAGTGGTCCTTGACGATACCCAGCCACGCAACACCGACGCGTCTTTGCTCGACACCCGTCTGGACGTCACCATCCTGGATGGTGGACTGGTTGAAATCCCAGGCAATTACATGCGGGGCAGCATCGGTCTGCCCCGCGGCGTTGCCTACGCCTGTCTGGCCGAGACCCTGCTGCTGGGCCTCAGCGGGCACCGGGGACACTTCTCGATCGGTGCGTCCACGGTGGATCAGGCAGAGCATATGGTCAGCCTTGCGCAGCGGTATTCACACCTGGGTTTCCACATCGCCCCGCCCCACAGCTTCAGCCGTCCGCTGAACACGCCTGCTCCTCGTTCGCCGCAGCTGAGCCTGGCATGACCCACGTCGTCCTCCTTGGTGGTGGCTTCGTCAATATCGATGCCTACCGGGCCCTGATGCGCACTGTCGGTGCCGACGTTCGCGCGGGACGGGTGCGGATTACGCTGGTCACCCCCGACCCACATCACACCTTTCGTGGCTGGACTGGTGAGGTGCTCGCCGGTCTGCTTCCCGTTGAGCACACCCTGACACCCCTGCGTACAGTGCTTCCCCACGCCAGGATCGTTCTGGGACGTGCACAGCACGTGGACACCACCAGGCAATGCGTTCAGGTGCTTCAGGAAACTGGGGAATTCGCGGAGCTTTCCTATGACCATCTGCTGGTGGGCGTCGGGTCCCGCGACCCCTTCGTGCGCCTGCCGGGGTTACGCGAATACGGCTGGTGCCTCAAGGACAGCCGAGACATGCACCGGCTGTATGCGCATCTCGAGGCCTGGCGCCCGGCTGGTGCCCGCGCCCTTGTCATCGGGGGTGGGTTTGCTGGCGTCGAGATGACTGCCGCCCTGCGCGAGCGCTATACCCCGCAGGAACTTCAGATATGGCTGGCATCAGCCACCCCGGCGCTGCTCACCAGCCTGCGGCCCAGATTCAACCACCTGGCGAACCAAGCCGAACGGACCCTCCGCGCCCGGAACATCGAGATACAAACCGAGGTGCGGGTTCAGGAACTGACTTCCCTTGGCGCGCGGCTGAACGACGGCACCTTCGTCGCTGCCGATCTGATCCTCGTCACGGCTGGGGTAAGTGCGCAGGATATCTCCGGTCTCAACGACTTGCCCCGCCATGCCAGCGGCCAACTGCTCACCGACTCGCACCTGCGGGTGGTGGGACACACCAACATCTGGGCTGGCGGAGACGCCGCACACGTCATTCATCCCGTCACCGGCGAACCCTGCCCCACCAATGCACTGTGGGCCATGAAGCATGGCATGTGCGCCGGCAGCAACATTGGCCGCACGATCCGTGGACGCAGCCCACGGGCCTTCGCCTACCGCGGTCTGGGCCAGGGCGCGGCCTTCGCGGTAGGCAACGGCATCACCGAACTCAAGGGCCTGCAGTTCACTGGCCGGCTGGGCTGGCTCCTGCGCTTGCTGTTCTTCGTGTGGTATATGCCTACGAAAGCGGGTGGAGCACGCGTGCTGCTCGACTGGCTGACCTTAAGGAGTAAAGTCCAGGCGTCCAGGGTCTCCCCTAGTCAGCCTGAAAAAGACCGTCTGGGCAACGACCAGAAATCAGGACGAAGAATCCCCCGGAGTTCCGGGGGATTCTTCGTCCTGCATGTGGTGCACTCGACTGGATTCGAACCAGTGGCCTGCCCCTTAGGAGGGGGCTGCTCTATCCAACTGAGCTACGAGTGCGTGGCTGGCTCAGGCACAGGCGACGGGAGTATAGCAGGCGCTGCAGCGCCGTCTGGAAGATGCTAAGACCTTGTGCATGAGACAAAAATGTAAGTAACGTCCTCTTATACTTCCTTGAGGTTCTCATGACCAATGCCGTGTACACCATGATTGCGCGCGCCTTATCAGGCGTTGTATCCGAACGGGCCGCCGAGACCATGCTGCGCGCGGCGCTGCGGGAGCAGAATGTTCAGCCAGATACAGTAACCGCGCAGGAAATGCAGAAAGTTCTGTCCGGGTCGCTGCTCACGCGGCTGTCTTCGGCCATGCCGGCCGGCCGTGCCCGTCAGGAACTGCAGCGCCTGTCCGCTCAGCTGGCCTCGCAGTACCCCAAAGCCCCTACGCTGTTTGAGGAACTGGAGCCCTACGCCGCGTGGGACGAAAGCCCAGAGGTAACCCACGGAGGCTGGGTGGATCTGAATCTCTCGGCAGACGATTTCGAATTCGACGATCCCGAGTACACCAGCGGCCTGATCGCCCGCAGCTACCGCCTTGAAAACCCCCAGGAGCAGGAGGCGCTGATTCTGGAACTGGCCCGGCTCAACGGCGTGCAGGGCATCATGATCTGCCGTTCCAGCGGCGAAGTACTGAGCATGCGAGCCCTACAGGACGCTTCCAGGCTCAGTGGGGCGGTGGCGGCCACTGCCATGCTGTTCCAGAAGCAGGGCCTGAGCCTGATGGCCGCCGAACTGGGCGGTCAGACCGTGTGCGTCCGGCCCCTTGGTGCCTACTGCGTGGCGGTCGTGGCTGGGCCCCAGGTCAATGTGGGCCGTCTGCTGGTGGAACTGCGGCAGGTCCAGGTGAGCGCATGACCAGCCCCCTTCAGCGCCTGAGCGTGCTGCACGTGGCCCTTCTGGTCGCTGGGGCCGGGTCGGCTGGGGCGCAGGATCTTACTGCCTACGGGCGGCTGGCCGCCAGCCTGGATCAGGCAGCAGCAGTGCGGTCCTCCTCCGCTGCTGCGGCGCTGACGCAGCTTGACCGCGCGCAGCAGGCGCTCGACACCCTGGCCCCCACGCTGCGCAACCGGCAGATCGTTTCGGGGCTGGAAGATTCACTGGGTGCCGCACGCGCCTCGCTGGCCCGCACGCCGGCTGAACTGCAGGCGCAGGTACAGCTGGCGCGTGGCCTGATGCGTAAGGCCCTGTACGACCAGACCCTGGCCGGACTGGGCGGGCAGCCGGCCAACGGCAGCGCGCAGCTGAGGCTGCTGACCCGTGAGTTCGGTCTGCAGGGCGCGGCCGCGCAGGCCGTCATAAAGGACGCACGTGCCGGTAACCTGGAGCGCGTGGCCTGGAGGTTGCAACGCACGGCGGCGCAGAAGGTCAGTGCGGCGCTGCAGGGCACCCGCGCCGAACAGAGCACCGCCTCGTACCTGAATCTGGTGCGGGCCACGGGCTGGTTCACGGTGGTGCAGGACGCACCGGGCACCACCCTGAAGGTCGCGCAGTTCGGAGAGGCCCTGCGGCAGCTGACGGGCGGCGACACGGCGGCGCTCAACCAGTCGCTGGCGACCCTGCGGGCCGGCACCCGGGCGCTGAATGCGACCCTGGTCAGCCCGCCTGACCGGCGAGCCACGCCCGCTGCACCGGCGGCCAGCCCAGCGCAGGGCGCAGGCACCCCTGCCGGGTCAGCCAGCCCTTCCAATCCAGCCACAGCCGCCAACTCCACGCCGGCCACCGTGCCTCCAGCCTCTCCGGCGGCAGACACGGCGCCGGGCAACATCACGGTCATCGCGGCGCCCGCCGGGCTTAACGGCGCCTACGCTGCATTAGGACGCGCCCTGAGTTCCGCCAGTCACGCGGACCTGAACACCGCGCGGGCGCAGCTGGGCCAGGCAGAACGGGCGCTGGCTGGAGCCCCCTCGTCGCTGCGCGGGGCAGCGGGCTATGACCGTCTGCTCGCTGATGTGCGCAGCGCCGGGGCCCGGTCGGTGCTGCGGCCCTCGGATGTGCAGGCTCTGATCGGTGGGTTGAGCAACCTCGAACGTACAGTAGCCGGGCAGCCGGCCAGCGTCCTGGACCGGGTCTCCGGCGGGGTGGCCCGCGGCTTTAGCGGCTGGGTGCGGGTGCTGACCTTCCTGCTGCTGGCCCTGCTGTCGGTCGTGCCTCTGTACCTGCTGAACCTGGCCTTCGGTGGGCGCAACACCTACTGGCGGGCCATCGCGGGCGGGCTGGTGCTGCTGCTGCTGCCCACACTGCTCGAAGGCCTGTTTGGCCTGCTGGGCGGACTGGGTGACCTGCTGGGGGTCGGGCCGCTGCGCAGCCTGCTGAATTTCAGCCTGTCGCAGGGGGCCTACGCCCTGCCGATGTGGGCCCTGCTGACGGCTGGGGCCATCGGCCTGCTGGCCTTCGGCTTCCGGGGGCTGTGTGAGCAGTTCGGCCTGCTGGGCCGAGGGGCAAGCGCGAAGAATGACACACAGGACGCCAGCCTGGACTGGGATGATGACCTATGACCCTGACTAACCGCCGTATGACCCCGACCCACAGGAGCGCCGCATGACCTCGGGTGGCCTGTCACGTCTGCCGATCAAGATGCTCGGGGACCTTGTCTCGCCGCGCGCGCTCGAGCGCATCATGCAGGACGCTGCCCAGAGCCGCGGCAAATCGGTCGGTGACCTGGATGTCGCAACCCTCGAAGACATCCTCAAGCGCGAGGTGTTCAAGCGTCTGCAGCTGAGCGTTCCTGCGCCCCTGGCCAAGAAACGGGTGTCCGAGGTGCTCAACGAGCTGATGAAATCCACCCAGGAGCGCCTGCTGCCCAACATGGCCGAAAGCCCGCTCCCGGAGCTTGAAGATGCCTCGCGGCGCTTCTCGCTGTACTTCGACTGGCCGGAGATGCAGCGCCTGCGCGGCCTGATCGGCGTGGCCCGTGAGGAGGAGAAGGGCGGACGCGATATCAGCGCGCTGGTGCAGGAGGGCCACACCCTGCTGGCCGGGATGGCCCGGCGCCTGGAAGAAGGCCTGGTCGCCCAGGCCCAGGACCTGGCCGAACTGCGCGCCACCTTCAAACGGGTCGAGGGCATGGGCAGCCGCGAGGTGCGCCGCCTCGAGACCCTGTTGACCCAGATCGACGAGGCGCAGACGCAGGGCACCCTGCTGCCGGCCGAGGTCGAGCGGGCGCGCGGCATCACCTTCAAGCTGCGCAAACTGCTCGAATCGTCGGTGGTACAGCCGGTGGGTGACGGGGCGGCTCCCGTGGCCCTGGACCCCGAAGCCCAGGCCCGCGTGCTGGCACTGGAACAGGAGCACAGCGCGCAGCTGTTCTCGCGTGTGGAACGCGACTTCGCGCCGCTGCTGCGCGCCCGCCCTGAACTGGAGGCCCGCCGTGACGTCCTGCGCACCCAGCAGCAGGCCGGACAGCTTACCGCCGAGGTGGTCGAGGCCTGGCGCAATGAGCTGGCGCAGGCCCGCACCGAGCTGATCGACGCCCAGCGCAGCGAATTCCAGGCTCTGGAAGCCGAGCTGGAATCGCTCAGTGCCGGGGCCGATGTGCGCGTGGTGCTCGACGCTGCCCGCAACAGCCTGCAGGGCGGCACGCTGATCAACGACGAACTGCTGGAACTGCGCAGTGCCCGTCAGGCCCTGGCCGAGGGGGGCGCCGCCGGACAGCTGCTGGCCGTGCAGCGCGAACTGCTGGACCTGGAACGCTCAGCACGCGATGTGGCGGGTGCCGGAGAGGAACTTGCTCCCCTGATTGCCGACGCCCAGACCCGTGTGGCCGCCGGCGAGGCCATGGACCTCACGCCGCTGTGGACCGTCCTGGAACGCTACATGGGCGCCGCCGCACAGCAGCGCGAGGACTTCGACGCCCGCGCGGATCACGTGGTTCGCGAATACGACACCGTTCGTGGGCTGGCCGGCGAGACCACCCAGCGCCTGGGCCGGCTGGCCGACTCCCTGCGTGCCCAGCGCCGCCTGGGCCCCATGAGTGCCGAGGCCCGTGAGCGGTATGCCCAGGCCCTGGAAGAAGCCGAGGCCCTGCTGGCTGAGGCCCACGCCGAGTACCGGGCCGCCCAGGAAGTCACCTCGACCTTTGGCCAGGACGCACTGAGCGGGCTGCTGGGTGTGTTCGATATGGGCGGGGGCGACGCCGACCTTTTTGGCGGCGCGGTGGACAGCCCGGCTGTGGCTACCGCCACAGCCACGGAGTCAGCCCAGGATGAGGCGCTGGAGTCCTGGGTGGTCGAGTCGGGCCGGATCGTGGACGGCTCAGACGACGCCGCCGCACAAGAGATCGTGGCATTACTGACACAGGCCGGGACACTGGGGATCACCGCACTGGACTTCCGGGATGCCTCACACGACTGGGCGGCGCGGGCTGCTATGCCGGGCGGCTGGCGGCTGGCCCGCGCCGTGAAACGCGACACCCTGGAACAGGTCGCTATGCGCTGGTTGGAGACCGGTCAGGCCTGAGCAGGACGCAGGGATTAAACGAGCGGGACCTCTGGCGAACAGACCAGGGGCCCCCTTTTCTGTTCCCTGCCGCTTCTGTTCTGTTCCACTTCTGGGCCCTTCAGGGCCGGGGCACTGATTCTGGCCGGCGCTGGGACAGCACCGCGCCGGCCAGAATCAGTGCCCCGCCGATCAGCAGCCCCGGACGCAGGGCCTCGCCCAGCACGAAGAAGGCCAGCAGCACCGTGAATAGCGGCTCCAGGGTTCCCAGCAGGCTGGCCCGCGCCGCGCCGAGGTGACGCACGGCGCTGTACAGCGCCGGCACCGCTATCAGCGTCGGAATGGCTGCCATGCCCAGCACGGCGGTCCACTGCGCTGCGCTGTCCGGCACCTGCAAGGTGCCTTCCAGCCCCGAGAGCCCGGTAAAGTAGACGCCAGCCACCAGAGCCATATGCGCGGTACTGCCCAGTGCGGGCGCGCCGCTCAGCCAGCGTTCGGAAGCCATCAGGTAGACGGCGTACAGTGCCCCCGCCCCGGCGCCCAGCAGCAACCCGGCCAAATTATGGTCCGCCGCTCCCGGCAGGCCCACGACCAGTCCCAGGCCCCCGGCCGCCAGTGCCACGGCGCCCAGTTGCGCGCCGCCGGGGCGGCGTCCCAGGCCCCAGCCCAGCAGCACCACGAAGGCCGGTGCCAGGTACAGCAGCAGCCCCGTTGTGCCGGCACTGATGCGGTCGAGCGCACCAAAAAAACAGGTCGTGGCCAGGGCATACAGCACCCCGACCCCCAGCATGCGCCGGCGCATTGCCGGGCTCAGGCCACCGGTGAACGGCAGCAGCACCAGGGCCACCAGCCCGAAGCGTAATCCCAGGGTGCTGTAGCTGCTCAGACCCGCCTGGGTGGCCAGCTTGCCCCAGATTCCCAGGGTGGAAAAAGCCAGAGCGGCGGCCAGCCCCCATGCCAGCCCGGCGTGGGGGTGCGGAAGCTCGGCGGTACGGACAGCAGTCACGCCGCGCAGTGTAATCCGGCCATCTGGGGCTGGAAGGTGGGCTCTGCTAGCCTCGGGGTGGATGTCTGGACCTGCCGCCCCTGCGCTGTTGCCTGAACCCCGGAAAACCACGGCGAGCGCACAGGTGGCAACGCCGTGGCGGGTGGCGGTGCCTTTGCCGGTACCGGCCTATGACTTTGCCGTGCCGCACGGATGGGTCAATCCGCACGTCCCGGGCGAGGCCCCGCTGGGCTGCCGGGTGCTGGTGCCCTGGCGGGGCGAACTGGTGGTCGGGCTGGTGGTCGGTGAAGGCGAACCCCGGGGTGGGCACCGGCTGCGCGAGGCGGTACATGTGCTTGACGACCCGGCCGCACCATGGGTAGCGCCGGCTACCGTGCGCGCGGTGACTGCCTGGGCCGCCGACGCCCACCTGCCAGCCGGGCTGGTGTGGTGCGACCTGCTGTGTGTGGGCTGGGACTCACCCTGCACCCACGAAGTGCGCGCCGTGGAGGGAGCGGACCTGAACGCATTCGGAGCGCGCGCACCGGGAAGCAGCTGGAATGACGCCGTGACCTTCGCGCCGCCGCTGCTGGACGCCATCCGTGAACAGGGTCTGTTGGAAGAAACGTTCACGGCGCTGGGGCGCACCCGGACGGTCATCTCGGCCCGGGACCTGGACGACGTGCCTGCCGAGGCCCGGACCGTGACGCTGCTGCGCGCGGTCTCTCCCCTGCCGGACGACCTGACCCCCAAGCAGCGCCAGGCCTGTGAGTGGCTGGCCGCCCATGGTCCACAGCCTTCGCTCAGCGCCTGGGCCCGGGGGGCGGGGGTCAGCAGTGGTGTGACCACTGGTGCCCTGAACGCCGGCGGAGCACTGATGGTCGCGGAACTGGGAGAAGCGCCCCCCGCCTGGGCATGGCTGCGGGAGCATGGCCCGGTCGACTCACTGACCGCCTGGGCCAGTGGTGCAGTGCTTGCCGGGGTACCGCTGAGCGTGACGCAGGCCGGCGCGCTAGCTGCCCGGGGCTGGGCGGCGCATGTGCAGCAACCCGCGCCTCCGCCGGCATTGCCGGAACCGGCCATGGGCGCCGAGGGGGCAGCCGATCCCGACCGGCTACCGGAAGCGGCGGTCTGGCGTCTGCATGGTGGCCGGGCTGCCAACCGCTTCCGGGTGCTGGCCCCGCGCATGGCCCGGCTGCTCTCCCAGGGGCGGGGTGTGCTGGTGATCGCCCCGGAACACGCCACGCTGCGCCGTGCGTGGGAGGGCCTCTCGGGGCTGGCGCAGGCCAGTGACACCCGGGCCGTGCAGGTCAGCGGCCAGCTGGGAGACGCCCAGCGTGAGCACGCCTGGGCTCTGGTGCGCAGTGGGTCGGCGCGGCTGGTGATCGGCAGCTACCTCGCGCTGAGTGCCCCCTTAGAGAACCTCGCACTGCTGATCGTGCTGGAAGAGGGCAGTGACGCCTACAAGCTGCAAAGCGGTTCCAGGGCGTTCATTCCGGATCTGGCGGCGCGGGTGGCCGCCGAGCAGGACGCCGCGCTGGCGCTGGTGGGCGTGACGCCGGCAGTGGAAAGCATCCCGCATCCGGGGGCCGTGCTGCCGCCGCCACGCACCCGCCTGCATGTGGTGGACTACGCCCGCCCGCCCGAGCAGCCCGAACTGGGGCCGCTGAGTGGCGTGCACCTCACACCCGGCGACCTGGGCTACCCGCTAAGCCATGACCTCGCGCGCGTGCTGCGTCAGGTGCAGGAACGTGGGCGTCAGGCGGTGCTGGTAGCACCCCGGCGCGGCTACAGCGCCCTGCTGCGCTGCCCGGGCTGCGAACACACCCCGCAGTGCCGCAACTGTGACGTGCCGCTGCGCTTTCATCAGGAGACCCGCCAGCTGACCTGCCACCAGTGCGGCTACCACGAGGTCATCCCCGACCGCTGCGACAAGTGCGGCGAGCGGATGTGGAAGGCGCGCGGTCCCGGCACCGAATGGATCGCCCAGGAGGTCGGCAAACTGCTGCCGGGCTTCCCGGTCTACCGGCTGGACAAGGACCGCCAGGATGACCTGAGTGCTCTCATGAACGGAGAAAGCGGGGTGCTGGTGGGCACGCAGCTGCTGCTGTCGCACCCGGCCCCGCCCAATCTGGCGGTGATCGGCGTGACGCTGGCCGACACCTGGCTGAACGTCTCGGATTTCCGGGCCAGCGAACGCTACCACCGCCTGCTGCGCCAGCTGGCCGAGTGGCATCCGGACCGCGCCCCGATGCTGGTGGTGCAGACCTTCCAGGCCGACCATCCGGCCCTGCGGGTACTGGGCGAGGGCCGCGACACGCTGGCCTACCCGGCCGCCGAGGAGCGGGTGCGCGCCGAGCTGTTCTATCCGCCGCACGCCCGCCTGGCGCAAATAGAAGTCACGGCGCGGGAGGCCAGAAAGGCCCAGCTAGCCGCGCAGGAACTGGCCGACGCGCTGCACGGGGCCGGGGCCAGCGCACAGGAGGTGCTGGGGCCGGCGCCCAGTCCGGTGGCCCGGGTACGAGGCGTCTACCCATACCACCTGATGCTGCGCGCCCGCAGCGACGCCCGGCTCTCACAGCTGCTGGCCGTGCTGGATTCACGCACCTGGAAGGCCCGGGTGCGCGTGGACGTGAACCCACGCGGCGGGCTGTAAAGAAGCCCCTGGTCCCTGGGCCCGTCCCCTGGAATGATGGAGCCAGATGCGTGCTGCCCTTCCTCTCGTGCTGCTGACGCTGGCCGGAACCCTTCCGTCAGCCACCTCACTCGCTCCCGAGAATCCTCCGACATTTACCCCTGCCCTGCCCGTGGGCGTGGCTGCGACGCGCGCCACCTTGACCTGGACCGGCCCGCAGCCACGCAGCGCTGACGGCTGGTATGCCCTGGGCCGGCAGGCGACCCGCAGCGGAGACCATGTCCGGGCCGCGCAGGCCTTCCTGCAGGCAGCGGCGCTGAACCCTTCGGCGGCCAACTGGCGCGCGGCGGGGGACGCCCAGGTCAAACTGGGCGATTACGAGGCTGCCACCCGCGCCTACGGGCAGGCCGCTGCCCGCTACCGGGCCCGCGGCGACGACATCACGGCCCGCGCCCTGGAGCACCAGACTGCGCCCTACCGGCAGGTCCTGCGCACCATGCTGCTCACCACCCGGCAGACCCCGGACGCTCCTGCGCGGCTGGCCCGCCTGGAGCCCGCGCGGGGAATTCTGCTCGGGGCTTATGTGGACGCCAGCGGCGTCTCCGGCACACCACCCGCACTGACGCCAGCCCTGCGCGACTTTGCCGTGGCCTTCCGTTACTGGCAGTTCACCGCGTCTACCGATCCTGTCAAGGTCTTTCCAGGCCGCTTTGCCCAGGCAGTGAAAGCCAATGGAGGTGCGCTGCATCTGGCCCTGGAGCCGGGCATGCCGCTTTCTTCCATCAGCGACGCGATCATCCTGCGCTTTGCCCGGGCCGCCCAGGGCAGCGGTGTGCCGATCTTCCTGCGCTTCGCCTCCGAGATGAATGACAGCCAGAACGCCTGGTCCCGCGACCCGGCCCTGTACCGCACGACCTTCGCGCGGGTGGCCCGGCTGGTGCGGGCGCAGGCCCCCAACGTGGCGATGGTCTGGATGCCCATGCCCGGTGACCTGAGCCGCATCGCCACCTATTACCCGGGGGCTGACGTGGTGGACTGGGCTGGCCTGAGTCTGTACAGTGTGCCGTTCGAAAATGGAGATGTCCGCCAGCTGCGCCTGAACGCCCATCCGCTGGATCTGGTGCGCGCCTTCTACGACCGCTACGCACCAGCCCATCCCATCCAGCTGTCCGAATACGCCGCGTCACACCGCAGCGGGGCCGCACCCGGGCAGGACTACAGCGCCTTTGCCGCCCAGCAGCTGCGCGAGGTGTATTGGGGAGCGTGGCTGACCATGCCGCGCTTGAAGAACATCAACTGGCTGGACCTGGACATGCTGGCTGGTGCAAACGGCGGCAAGGTCCGGCAACGCCGCAACGACTACCGGCTGTTTGCCAGCCCGGCCAAGCGGAATGCCTTCGGAGCGCTGCGCTCTCAGGACGCTTTCATGACCAGCTGGAGCGCCGTGGCAGCGGCTGGACGGGCCGGTGTCCCCACCCCCTGGCCGGCACAGGTTCTCGCGGGCCAGCGGGCCAGCGGAGCCCTGTGGGTGCAGCTGGCCCAGCCTGCGCGCGAGGTTCGGGTGCGCCTGGACGGACGATCGGTTCAGGTGGAGGCCACACTGCCGCACCGCTTCACGCTGGAGGCGGGGCAGCTCACCGCCGGCCCGCACCGCCTGGAGGTTCAGGTGCTGGGGGCTGCCGGGCAGGTGCTGCTCTCGGATACCCGGGCGTTTGAGGCCGTCACGCCTCGCTGAGCGTACCCACACTGCCGCGTTCCAGGGCTTCGGCAGCGCGTTCCAGGGCGGCATAGGCGCCGCCCCGCAGGCGCAGCTGTGCCGGCGGACCGTCCTCGATCAGGCGGCCGTCCCGGAACACCAGCACGCGGTCCGCGCCCCGTGCCAGGCTCAGGCGGTGCGTCACGATCAGCGAGGTCTGTCCCTGCATCAGCCGGTCCAGGGCAGCGACCACCTGAGCTTCACTTTCCGCGTCGACCGCGCTGGTGGGTTCGTCAAGCAGCAGCAGGGCTGGACGGGCCAGCAGGGTCCGGGCAATGGCCAGACGCTGGCGCTGGCCTCCGGAGAGCTTCACACCACGCTCCCCGACCATGGTGTCCAGGCCCTCCGGCAGGGCCCGCACGAAGCCCAGGGCGTGCGCGGCCCTCAGTGCGGCCTCGACCTCTTCGGGGCCTGCCTCCGGCCGCGCATAGGTGACGTTGGCGCGCACCGTGTCATGAAACAGGAAGGTGTCCTGCGGCATGGTCACGGCGCCGGTCCGCAGGCTGTGCAGCGTCAGGTCGCGCACGTCCACCCCGTCGAGCAGCACGCGGCCGTCCTGGGGGTCATGCGCGCGGGTGACCAGCCCCAGCAGGGTGCTTTTGCCTGCGCCCGACTCGCCCAGCACCGCCACCCGCTGGCCTGCCAGCACATGAAAACTCACCTCACGCAGCACCGGGCGCGCCGGGCTGTAGCCGAAGGTGACGTTCTCGAAGCGCAGCTCACCGTGGGCCGGGTGCGGCAGTTCCCGGGCATCCGGGCGCTCCACGATGTCTACCGGGGCATCGAGCACCTCGAACACCCTCCGCCCGGCCGCCTCGGCGCGCTGCAACAGGTCCCCGATGTTCACAAGGTCGTCAATGGGCCCGTAGAAGTAGCGCCCGTAGCCACGGTAGGCCAGCAGGCCGCCCAGCGTGAACTGCCCGGCCATGATCAGCCATGCACCGCCGCCCAGCATGATCACATTGCCCAGGTTGCCCACGAAGCGGGCCAGCGGAAAGGCGCGGTTGCGCAGCGCCACGGCGCGGACCTGCTCGGTGTACAGGGCTCGTCCCAGGGCCTCGACCCGGGCGCTTTCCGCCCCCTCGCGCGCAAAGCCCTGCACGACCCGCATGCCACTCAGGCGGTCGGTAATCAGGGCTGTAAGGTCGCCCAGGCGGGAGCGCGCCGCGCGGTAGGCTGGCCGCACCGATTTGCCGTAGCGCCACAGCATCAGGCCCACGGCCAGCATCGGCAGGGTGGTCAGGACGCCCAGCGTGGGCTGCAGAGCGATAAAGATGCCGATCACCCCCACGAGGCGCAGCAGGTTGGCGATCACCGAGTCGGTGCCGCGCACCAGCACGTCCTGCAGGGCGTCCACGTCGCCGGTCACGCGGGCGATCAGGTCCCCGGTGCGCTGGGACTCGAAGTACCCGGCGGACTGCGACTGCAGTTTGCGGTACACCGCCAGCCGCACGTCCAGGGTCAGCTGCTGCCCGGCGCGCTCCAGGATCAGCCCGCGCCACGCCGAAAGCAGCTGCTGCACCCCGAACACCACGACCAGCAGGGCCAGCTGGGTTCCTATAAACGCCCAGTCCTGCGCGGGGAGGCCCTGGTCCACCACCCGGATCCAGACCAGCGGCGGATACAGCTCGGCGACCACGCTGCCCAGCAGCAGGGCCAGCCCCACAGTCACCCGGCGCCGGTAGGGCGTGAGCAGCCCGTACAGACGCCGGGTGACGGAAGGAGTTTCGGACATTCCTGGCAGGGTAGCGTGCAGGAGCGCGAGACACTGGTCTGCGGCCCTATGATCGGAAGCATGACGGCCTCTGGAGCACATGACGCGCGGATTCCGGTGGTGGTGGTAGGCGGATTCCTGGGCGCCGGCAAGACCACTCTGGTCAATCACCTGATCCGCAGCCTGCCGCACCGGCTGGGCATCATCGTCAACGAGTTCGGTCAGACCGGGGTGGACGGCAGTCTGATCGAGCGCCTCGATGAGGACGTACAGGAACTGACGGCCGGCTGCCTGTGCTGTTCGGGGCGCGACGATCTGGTTCGCGCCCTGGTGGGTATCGGGCTGCGCGAACACAAACCCGACGCGGTTATCGTGGAACTGAGCGGCGTGGCTGACCCCACCCCGGTGCTGACCACCCTGCTGGACCGTGCGGTGCGCGCCGCCTTCCGGGTCATCACCCTGGTGGCGGTGGTGGACGCCCGGCACGTCCTGCAGACGCTGCGCGAACACCCCGAGGCATCACGCCAGCTGGCCTACGCAAACGTGGTGGTTCTGAACAAGACCGACCTGGCGGATCCGGAGCGCCTGAACCACGCCGAGGAGGTGCTGCGCGGCGTCAACCCGCTCTCGCGCATCGTGCGGGTCGAGCAGGGTCAGGTGGACGCCGGGGCGCTGCTCGCGCGCGACGACTTCGACCCGCGGGTGCTGGAGGGAGCGGACCCGGTGCAGCACACCCCGGGTCTGAAAACCTTCACCCTGCGCGCGGACCGGCCACTCGATCCCTACGCCTGGCAGCGCTTCATGACGTCCATGATCCTCTCGCGGCCGGCCGAGGTCCTGCGCGTCAAGGGCTTCCTGAGCCTGCACGGCTATCCGCAGCGCATCCTGTTTCAGGCGGTGCGCGACCTGTTCACCGCGGACGCCTGGGACGACGCCGACGACCGCAGCGAACTGGTGGTGATCGGCCGTGGTCTGGAGCGCGCCGAGTACAAAGAGGGGTTCGAGGCGTGCCTGACACCCGATCCGGCTGACCTGATCCCGGAATAAAACCACAAGGCCAGTCAGCGCCTGATGACAGCGGCTGACAGCTACGGTGGGGATGACAGGAGGTCCCCATGCTACTGCCATCCCTTCAGAAGTCAGACGCTCCCACCCATCAGTTCGAAGACGCCCTGAGTGAACACGACCGCGTCGAGGCGCTGGCGCGCGAATTGCAGCCGCTGGTGAAACAGGCTCTGGAGCGCCTTCCTCCCAGCGTCCAGCGCGCGCTGCACGGTGACGGTCTGGGACACCCGCTGCATCCGGCGCTGATTCATCTGCCGCTGGGGGGCTGGATCGTTGCCGGATTCCTGGACTGGGCACCGGGCCGCACAGAACAGCGCGACCACGCCGCCGATCAGGCCCTGCTGCTGGGAACAGTGGGGGCCCTTCCCACGATCATTGCTGGATGGGCCGACTGGACTCTCACACGTGGTCAGGCCCGCCGCACCGGACTGGTGCACGGTCTGATCAACGAAACGGCCTTTGTGCTGTGTGCCGGCTCCCTGCTGGCCCGGCAGCGCGGCTACCGCCGGCTGGGCCGGGCCCTGTCGGGAGGCGGACTGATTCTGGCCTCCTTCGGTGGCGTGCTGGGCGGGCAACTGGTGTACCGGCATGGGGTGGGCCAGGAGCGCGGCTGACAGCAGCGTTGGCAGGAATGAGCGCCAAGAGACCGGCTGCGCTCACCTATCCTGGCCTGTATGACCCTGCATCCGGACCTGCGTATGCCCACCTCCGAAGACTTCGAGCGCTACAGCCCCGAAGAACTGGCCGGGCGCATGAACGGCCTGTCCGGCACGCTGGGCGACCGGCTAGGCATCGAATTTCTCAGCATCAGCCGGCAGCGGGTGGTCGCCCGGCTGCCAGTGGAGGGCAATCTCCAGCCGGCGGGGCGCCTGCATGGCGGGGCTAACCTCGCACTGGCCGAGGAACTGGCCAGCGTAGGCTCCTGGCTCAACCTGGACTCCACCCGGCAGGTGGCGGTTGGCGTGGACCTGAACGGCACCCACGTGCGGGGCGTCAGCGGCGGCTTCGTGACTGGTGAGGCGGAACTGGTCTACCGGGGCCGCAGCGTGATGGTCTGGAGCATCGAGGTCAAGGATGAGCGGGGCCGGCTGACCAGTCTGGCCCGCTGCACCTGCAACGTCATCAGTATGGGCGGCTGAATCGGGCGGCTGTCCATGGCGCGATCTGCTGGCTCAATATCTGCACCGATGATGCCGCAGTGAGTGTGA
The DNA here is from genome assembly GCF_014647655.1 of Deinococcus malanensis. Lineage (NCBI taxonomy): Bacteria > Thermotogati > Deinococcota > Deinococci > Deinococcales > Deinococcaceae > Deinococcus > Deinococcus malanensis. Next base: position 51,442 of record NZ_BMPP01000011.1, on the reverse strand, counting down.
GATGAGGTTTGTGAAGAACCGTACATCGCTTTTGGCTGCCCTTGCTGTCCCCGCCCTGCTGGGGGCCTGCGCGCCTACCCAGACCGGCGGCGCCTCCCGGACCCCCGAAACCCTGGCCACTCCCATGTCCGTGGTTAAACTTCAGCCCGGTCAGACCCGTTACATCCAAATCATCTACCCGCGCTCGGCGATCAAGGTCAATGACAAGTACTTCCAGGACCTGCGCATTGATTTCGACAATGTCAGCGGGGGAACGTGAATTCCGTCGAGAACCATGCAGGCTGGCTGAAACTCAAGGCCAGCGATCTGCCGCAGGGCGTAGCTGTCCGCTTAGACCGCGCCGCGGTCATGAAGGAAATTACGCGCACTGAAGAGACCCGCCTGTCCACATCCGTGAATTACTACGAGAAGGTCAAGGTCATCCTGAAAGTGACCGCCGACGCGGATGCCAGACCTGTGGCCCTGCGCGTCGCGGAGCTGACCTACTCCGACGACATTACCGACAGCGAGGTGCCGCTCTCTATCTCGGTCGCTGTCGGCAACTAAGCCTCTTCAATAATGCAGATGCCGAGGCCCATAGCCTCGGCATCTGCGTCGTTTCTGATCAGTGGCCCAGATCAGCGGCCCAGTGCCTGGTCAAAGCTTTTGGCCGCACGCTCCTTCATCTGCGCCACTGCAGCCCAGTCGGGCGCGTGGTGCGCTACAGCCTGCGCCGTGATGACGTGCGGATCCAGGAACGTCGGATGCGAGGGCGCCCCGGCATCCTGACAGAACCCCAGCACCTTGGGGTCGTAGGCAATCCCGGCAAAGGGAACCCCCGCAGCAGCAGCCAGAATCACCGCGTGCAGGCGCACCCCGATCACGAAGCCCGCCTGCGCGATGGCGTCCAGCGCCACCTGGGGGTCGCGGGTGCTCAGCACCTCGTCGGCGCCCAGGCTGTGGGCGGCCGTGTCGTCGTGGTCCGGCATAAAGCTCAGGGCCACCACCCGCCGGCCATGGGCCCGCAGCTCGGTCACCACGTCCCGCAACGTGGTGGTCGCATCCGTCACGTCACCGCGCGGCGCCACGATCACGGTGCCCTGATCGCGGCTCAGCCCGGCGGTAGGACTCAGCAGCAGGGCCGGGTCCCCGCCGAGTTCTCCGGTAATGCCCAACTGGCGCAGCGTTTCCAGGCTGCCGCGGTCACGCACGATCACCTGCGCACCTTTTAGAGCAGTCCGGACCTTGCGCCCGCCCTCAGGTGACAGCGGACCGACACTCTGGTTGAACACCACCACCCGCCGGCGCAGCAGCCGGGCCAGCCGGATCACCCCCAGGTAGTAGGTCAGGGTGCGTGAACTGGTCTTGTCCTGCAGCAGGCCGCCGCCGCCTGACAGCAGCACCTGGGAGCGCAGCAGGGCGCGCAGCAGCGCCAGCGGATTCATACGCGCCGCCGCCTCGCTCAGAGCGAACTGCGCGGTTTCGGCCGGGGTATTGGACAGCAGCAGCGGCGTCACTCCGCGGGCCCGCAGCTCACGGCTGATGGCCAGGGCAATGGCCTCGTCACCGGTGTTGCCGAAGCCGTAGTAGCCGCTGACTGCGGCCCTTTTGAATCTGCTTGTCATGCCTGCACCTCCGGACGGGACTGAGTCTCGGGATGAGCCTGACTCGCGGGAGAGGGCTGGGTCTCGGGACGGTAGGTGTGCCACAGCCGCAGACCGAACTTGACGGCCTCTATCAGCAACAGACCGGCAATCAGGCCGACACCCAGCCCGATAAAGGCGCGCGCGGCGCTGATCAGCAGCGGGGTGTGAAAGTGGGAAAAGGTATTGAGGATGCTCGACTGCCCGATCACGCCGCCCAGAATCAGCAGCGCCCCGAAGTAGCCTGGCAGTACCCCGCTCAGCCCCAGCAGGCCCAGGGGATGCCCGGCCAGTTCCTTGAAGCGTGGCCGCACGATGCTGTCCTGCATACCCTGCCGGAACCTGGCTTCAGTGTCGGTGACGCTGGCACCGCTGGTGGTGTTGCCACGGCGCATGAACACCATGGCGAACACGGCCAGACCCAGCGCCATCACCGCAATGTCGCCCAGTTTGATCGGCGCGGTGTACACGTCACGCGCCGTCTTGCGGATGTCCTGACGCGGCAGAAAGCTCAGCGCCACCAGCAGCAGCGGGAGCAGCAGGGTCAGGCCCACGCCCCGGAAAGGCTCCAGCCCCAGCACACTGGCCCTGTTAGCGCCCAGCGCGGAGACGAACAGCACCCCGACCAGCGACAGCCCGGTGGCCAGGAACCAGTCAGAAACCCGGTGGCGGCGCAGCACCAGACCCAGCGCCGGGAACGTCACGGCCGCGACCAGCGCGGCACCTTCAAATGGCTGAAAGCGGTTGAGGCCAAAAGCCAGGAGCGCCGAGCCCCCAGCCACCAGCAGTCCCAGACGCGGCAGCGGGTAGCTCAGGCCCAGCAGCAGCAGGGCCGCCAGCGGTCCCACAAGGCTCAGGGCCCGCAGCAGTGGGTTGGCCTCGAACGGCCGGATCACCGGCTGGTTGACCTGAACACCCTTGGTGGCCAGCAGTGTCTTCATGCGCGACAGCATCGCCTCGGTCTCGCCGACGGTGGGGTAGGGACGCAGGTACAGCAACCGCATGCTGCGCTCGGACGCCGCCAGTCCATACTTACTGGCCACTTCCTCCGGCCCGAGGCGGTTTTGCCACGACGGGTTCATGGCGAACATCCGGGCCGCACCGTGGGTGGCGACCAGGGTGTCCAGGCCGCGTTGTGGGTTTCCTTCGATCAGGGCAGGCAGACGTTGGCCCAGACGCTCATTGATGTCATTCAGCAGTTCAGGCGTGCGTGCCCCGATCACCTCGTCACCGGTGAACGCCACGAAGGGCACGTCGGGCCAGTCGGCTCCAGGCACCCTGACCGCGTCATCAGCGTAGGGCCGGTACAGCACCGTGAGGCCCTGCGCCTTGAGGTCGGCGATCTGCTCACGGTTGGGGCCCGAGGGCAGGAAGCGCGGGTCGGTGGGCCACTCGGTCCAGACCTGCCCGCCCACGCGCACCTGACGGGTGGGGATGGTGTAGCGCGCCGGGAGGGCTTCGGCGGCGCCGGGTTTGATCGAGCGGACATAGACGTTCTGGGCCCGGACTCCGGAGCCGGGGTAACGCACCGCCAGTTCCGCGCCCGGCAGAATATAGATCTCTCCGCGCTGCTCCAGATTGCCGATCACGTCCTCGTAGACCGCCACGCCGTTAAGGCCCAGCGCCTTGTAGCGGTCAAGCAGCGCCTGCGGCTCCAGTCCAAAGCGCCGCGCCTGCAGGGACAGCGCCGGGTAATCCATGACCAGTGCCACTGTTTTCTGCGTCTGTTCGTAGGCGACGCGCTGCACCGCCAGGATCAGCGCCGGAATCAGCGACAGCAGAATCACACCGATCAGGGCGCGCGTCCAGGGATGACGGGTGGCGGGTGGCATCCGCAGGCCCGCTGGCGAAGAAGAAAGGTCCCCGCGCTCGGTTGGGCGGGTGGGGGTCGGGTCGGTCACAGGCACATCCTAAAGGGGCGGGCGCTCACGCCGGCCATGCTGCAGGGCTCAGAGGGCAGACGTCGTCCATCCAAAGGCGGTGGGAGCACCCCGGGAAACACAGGTCGGGAAGGTCAGATGGTCGTGCGGATCCGTGCAGTCAGCATATCCAGCGCCGGCTCGTTCATCCCGCCGTGCGGAATGATCACGTCGGCGTAGCGCTTGGTGGGCTCCACGAAGCTCAGGTGCATGGGCCGCACGTACTCCAGATACTGCTGGATGACGCTTTCGGGTGTCCGGCCACGTTCCTGCGTATCGCGCAGCAGGCGCCGGATAAACCGCACGTCCGCGTCGGCGTCCACAAAGACCTTGAGGTGCATGCGCCCCCGCAGTTCCTCGTCGTACAGCGCGAAAAAGCCTTCCAGCACCACCACCGCGCCGGGCAGCACCGTGGTGGTCTGCGCCGAACGGGTGTGCTGCGTGAAGTCGTACTCCGGCATATCGATCGGCACCCCCGACAGCAGGGCATCGAGGTGCGAGCGCAGCAGCGGCCAGTCAAAGGCGGCGGGGTGGTCGTAGTTGGTATTGAGGCGGGCGCCAAAGAGAATATCGGACTGGTCGCGGTAGTAGTTGTCCTGGTTCAGGACCGAAACCCCGTTTCCACCCACGGTCTCGATCACGCGGCGGGTCACGGTGGTCTTGCCGCTGCCTGACCCTCCGGCCACACCGATAACAAACGGGCGTGCGTGACCGGCCGTCACGCGCGCCCCAGGCTGCCGATCAGGTCGATGCGGCGCTCGGCCATGCGCCGGGCCACCACGTGCGGCGCCTTGCCGTACTGCTCGGCCGCCGCAACGATGCGGTTGACGGTCTGATAGACGCGCTCCGCGGCGTGGGTGGCGTCACTTCCGGTGGCTGCGGCAATCAGGCCAGCGGCGTTGATGGCGTAGTCCGGCATATAGATGATGCCCGCTTCCTTCACCGCCGCCTCGCCCCGCCGTGTGAGCGGGTGATGCTCACCGCCGGCGATCAGGCGGCACTGCAGCCGGGGTACGTCCTCGCTGCGGATGCTGTGACCGTAGCCACAGGGGGACAGGATGTCGCAGGGCGTATCCAGGATCTCGCCCACACCCGCCACCGTCACATTGTCAAGTTCGTCGGCCAGGGCCACGGCCCGGTCCTGCCGCTCGTCGGAAATGGTCAGCCGGGCGCCCTCGCGGTGCAGGTGCATGGCCAGCGAGCGGCCCACCGCCCCGACGCCGACGATGGCCACCCGCACGCCACGCATGCTCTCGCTGCCCAGGGCATGCCGGGCGGCAGCCTTGATGCCCCGGTACACGCCGTAGCCGGTCACGCTGCTGGTGTCGGTGTTCATGCCCAGGGTACTGGGGGTTTCCTGGGCCAGAAAGGCGATGTCAGCGGGCGTCACGCCGATGTCCTCGGTCAGGACCACCCGGGTGGCCATCGGATGCACCTGGCGGCCCAGGGCCCGGAACAGCGCTTCGCGGGCATGCGGGTCTTCTACCCCGGCCTCGGGCATCATCAGCACGCAGGCGCCGCCGCCGTAGTTCAGTCCGGCCAGCGCAGCTTTCAGGGTCAGGCTCTCGGACAGGGCCAGCGCGCCGCGCACGGCGAGTTCCTCGTCCTGATCGCGCAGGCGCACCCCCGCAATGGCCGGGCCCAGCACCGTGGAGTGGATGGCCAGGGCCGCGCGCAGGCCGGTCGGCGCATGGTGAAGCAGCGTCAGGGCCTCATGGCCACGCGACTGCATCTCTTCAAGTATCAACATAGGACTCTCCGAAAAAGCCACGCCACGCGGGCGCGGACATGGCCACTGGAGGGTACCACCCCCAGTGGCCATGTGCCTTTTTCCTCGCGGCCACTCATCACTGAAAGAAGGCTGTCAGTGTCCAGACGGCACGCTGACACGCAAGCATGAGAGCATCTGCTTTAACAGCCCGCACAGACCGCGTGATGATCACTGCGGCCTCCATTACAATGGGCGCGCAAAGGGGGAACTGAATGGAACGCATTGCTCCGCTCGCCAAGATTCTGGCGGAAGCGAACGGGATCGACTGGCAGCACCTGCAGGGCAGCGGCGAAGGTGGCCAGATTGTCGAGCAGGACATCCTCACGCACCTGGCGCGCATCATGACCGGCGAGGAAGAGCCGCCGCCCACTCCGGTGGACGCTCCTCCGCCCGACTGGAACGGTGAGGACATCCCCGGCGGAGGCATGTTCAGTGCCGACATGCTGAGCAAGGCTGGCGTGGACAGCGATATCGCTGCGTTCGTGGAACAGACCCGTCCCGGTGCGGACGTCGCGGCCCCGGCAGCTTCGGCCGCAGCCGCAGACGACGAGGACATGGAATTCGAGCTCGAGGAAGAGGACGCTCCCGCAGCCGCCGAGCCCGTTCCTGCGCCCATTGCGGTGAGCCAGCCGGCGCAGCCCATGGCCGCCAGTGAGCCGCTGCCTGTCCCGACGCCACCCAGTGTTCCGGCCCCCACGCCTCCTGCTTCCGGTGGAGCCGCCGCCGGCCTGGGCAGCCTGCTCTCGCGCCTGTACAAGACCAGCCCTGCGGCCGAAACCCCGGCTCAACCTACCGCCAGCGCCGCGCCTGCCGCCGCACCAGAGGTTCCGGTTCAGCCACCGGTCGCTCCGGTCATGACGCCAGCCACCGTGGTGGAGACGCCCACCATGCGCGACACGCCCGTGGTCCAGGAGACGCCTGTCGTGGAGGACACCCCGGTTGTGCCGGCAGTGGCCGCCAGCGCTCCTGTGGTGGAAGCACCGGTCGAGGAAGCTCCCGTCGCCGCCGAGGTTCAGACACCCGCCCCGACCTTCCCTGCGGTCTCTCCGGCCCCGGAGCCGGTGGCAGCCGCCCCGGCCCCCGCCCCCGTCGCACCGCAGGCTGAGCCGGTGGTCTCCCCTGTCGCCATACCGGCCGCTGCTCAGTCCGCACCGGCTCAGCCTGCAGCCATCCAGGACGCCACATGGTTCGGGGTGTACCTGCGCCGCGACGCCAACCTGAGCGCTGTGACCGACCTGCGCATGCAGCTCACCGACGCCCTGGGCCAGGATGTCCCCCTGTCCCTGCTGGTCGCCCGCGCAGCTCAGCGTCACGCTGACCGCCTGGGCCTCGGCAGCGTAGCCCTGCACGACGGGCAGCGTACCCGCAGCGTCGGCAGCGGGCACCTGCGCGACGCCCTGCACGGACTGGATACCGACCACGACGGTACCCCGGACCTGCTGATTGTTGACGCCGGAGCCCGAGACCTCGACGACCTGCACTTCCCGCACACTCTGACCCTCAGTATCGGGCGGGTGCAGGGTGGCCGCGCGGCCCTGAGCCTTAACGGCAACGTGGACACGGCGCAGGCCGCGCAGTTCCTGGCCGATCTGGCCGGCACCCTGGAACGGCCCATCGTTCTGGTGCTGTAATCCCAGATGTCAGGCGCGCCTGCCCCGTAAGGGCAGGCGCGCTTTTTGTGGTCCGACGGACTCAGGGGCCGGCACCCGGATCAGGCCGGTGAACGGTCAAGGCGTCCGGTCAGCCACACTCCCGTTCAGCCGGAGCCCCATTCAGCCGGAAACCTGGCGGGCGCGTGGGCTGGCCAGCTCCGGATGCCCGGCCTCGACCAGGGCCCGGTCGCGGATGCGGCAGGAGTCGCACACACCGCAGGGCTCCGTGCCGCCCTGGTAACAGCTCCAGGTGACCTCGACCGGCACACCCAGGTCCAGCGCGGCGTTTACGATATCCACCTTGGTCATGTGCAGCAGCGGCGCTTCCAGTTTCGCTCCGCGCCCCTCCAGCCCGGCCTTTGTCGCCAGGTCCGCCAGACGCTGATAGGCCTCCAGATACTCGGGGCGGCAGTCCGGGTAACCGCTGTAGTCCACCGCATTGATGCCCAGGTAGAGGCGTTCGGCCCCGATCGCCTCGGCCAGGCTGAGGCCGACCGCGATGAACACGGTGTTGCGGCCCGGCACATAGGTTGGCGGAATAACGCCTTCATCGGTGCCCCCGGTCGGGACCGTGATGGTCTCGTCGGTCAGCGCACTGCCACCGAAGCTGCCGATGTTGATATCGATGATGCGGTGCTCGGCACCGAAATGCCGGGCGACCAGAGCGGCCCGGTCGAGTTCGATGGTGTGCCGCTGGCCGTAACGGAAGGACAGTGCGGCGCAGGTATAGCCGTCCTGCTGCGTGGCGATGCCCAGCACCGTGCTGGAATCGAGCCCGCCGGAAAGCAGCACCACGGCACGTTTTTGCTGTGTTGTCATGTTCAGTACCCCAGCTGTGGATTGCCGCCCAACGGAATGAGGCGTTTGTCGCTGTTCGCGTCCAGGTCATCGGCCCGGTACAGCTTATGCATCTGGTAGCCGGCCCGCAGGCGGGGGTTGGCCTTCACAGCCTCGGTGATGGCGTTGAGAACCACCACGTCACGCTCGCGGGCGCGGCTCCATTCCGGGTGCAGCCAGATCACGGCGTCGTCCTTCAGGCCGTTCAGCGTCGCCAGTCCGTCCTGGATGTCACTGACGTCATGAACAATGATCTTGACCTCATGGGCCTGCTCAACCACCGAGCGCAGGGGCGGAGTTCCAAAGGGTTTGGGCGACAGCGTTACCCAGTCGATCGCTCCCCTGAGCGGCGCGATGCCGCTGGTCTCCAGGTGAACGCGCCGGCCCAGGCCATGCAGCGCGTCGACCAGTGGCGCCAGATCAAAGAGGATGGGTTCTCCACCGGTCACGACCACCACCGCTCCATCCGGGCTCTCCCGGGCCACACACTCGGCGATGGCCTCCGGCGTCATCAGCTGCACGCCCGCCGGGCGGTAATCCCTGTGCCACGTTCCGGCGCTGTCGCACCAGGGGCACTCCTGCGGGCAGCCGTACAACCGCACGAAATAGGCCGCCCGGCCCAGGTGAACGCCCTCGCCCTGCCAGGTATAGAAGCGTTCGAAGACGGGGTATTTCATTCCCAGTACTCGCACGAGGAATCCGGCGTTTCCCACAGCGTGACCCTGAGTTTCAGGTCTGCTCCGTCATCACCGGGCTCCAGGTCGGCGCGGATGCGTTCCATGGTCTTACGGTGGATGTACGCGGCGATGACCTCCGCTGTCGTGTCGTCCCCCAGTTCCGGCAGGTCGTTCAGGTACGTGTGGTCCAGCCCGCCTGCCATGACATCTTTCTTGGCCCACTTCAGGGTCCGGAAATCGGCCACCATGATGTTGCGCCGGACATGAGCACTGGGCCGCAGGCGCCCGGAGGTCAGCTCCATGCGCACCCGGTACGTATGCCCATGCAGCCGCCCGCAGGGGCCGTCATAGCCGGTGATCACATGGGCGGAGTCGAAGGTGAACTCAGTCCTGAGCGTCCAGGGCATCCTCACTCCTTTCCGGCGCGACGTAGCGGACGGTGCAGACGGTATTGAGGCCACCACGCATGCCGTAATCACAGCGGATGGTCATGCTCAGCGGATCTAGCAGCCGGGTCAGGTCCGCGAGCAGCCGCCGGGTGGCGTGCTCGTGGTAGATGCCCACAAAGCGGTAGCTGGTCAGGTAGTACTTCAGGCTCTTGAGTTCCACGCACTTCTCGCGCGGCTGGTAGCGGATCTCCAGCCGGCCGAAGTCCGGCAGGCCACTCCAGGGGCACACCGGGCTGAACTCGTCGGTGATGATCTCGATGTCCATCGGCTCGCCAGGGTAGCGGGCCGCGTCATCCTCGCGGACATAGGGAAAGGTATCGAGCACGGCCACGTCGATGGCGTCGAGGCCCTGGACGTCATAGCGCCGGTCAAAGCCCGGCTGGCACGGGGGGGTGGTCGTCATACGGTCCTCCTTGAAGATGGGCACCGGTGGTGGCGACCGGCACAGAACGCTCCAGTAAAGAGTGTCAGACGCGTGGTTTCAGTGATGTGGAAGGGTGTCTGGCAGGAAAGTGCCTTCTATGCTGCTGCGGTCACACCACACGGTTGTGATCGCCCATTCCCGAATGCTCTCAATAAAAAATCCCGCACTGGGCGGGATCTTCTTGGTGGCCAGGGCCGGACTTGAACCGGCGACCCAACGATTTTCAGGTGTATGTGCCGCCATTTTACGTCGTGATGCCCTATCCCGCGCAATCATACCACGTCCCTCCAGGACGGCAAATTTTCAAGGTCGCGTCAAGCCGCAGCCCTCTTTCGTCTCGTTTCGTGACGCCTCATTTTGTCTCGGTAGGGCACGCGTTGGGCACGCCGAGACGCATCCTGCAATTTACAGAATGCTTGATTAGGAACAACATTCGCCCGAACCGTCGCGGGCTGTTCTGAGGTCCTACCTGCGGACGCCAACCTGAAATCAGTGGAAGGACGCCTTTCCAGCATCAGCTGGGACGGTACGTTGGGAATCATCAAAAAATAATGCGGTTACCGTTGTAACGACAGATCAGCACTCAAAGGTACTCATCTAGTATGCCTGCTATATATTTCTGCTTTTCCTGCACCTTTGACCGAGAAGATGTCGTGCCTAACCCTCAGTGGCCCACAGGCCGACGTATCACTGATCCGCCTGGGTGCAGCTATTAGCGTCCTGTAAACCATATACTGATACAAAATGCAACACGCCTACAGTCTCGAGAAGATTATATCGGAAACAGTCGATTTATGTCGCAATAATTCATATCAAAGTGTATGCGTACCAATAATAGTCGCCAACTTGGAAGTTAAAGAACTGAGGGATACGTTATCATATAGCATTCTGAAGGAACTACATCTATTCTCAAGAAGTGAATTTCACTTTTATATTGCTGGATGTAGCTCGTCTGACTATAGCTCTTTAGACGAAGCACACTTCATTATAGTAAATAAATACTTCGGATTTAATATAGAAAAGTTTGAAGCTTTAATCAGAGAATTGAAAACACTTGGATTCACTTATGAAGGCGGAGCATGTGTGCTTCTAGTGGAGTTCTCGGCCGAATCGGGCAAATTTACGAATAACATCAATACTATCTCCATTGAAGAGGGAACTAAGAAAAGTACGTTACAACACATTTTACATACCGTGAGTTTACACGGTCGCGGAAGGCTGGAAGACCTGAATGAGAAGCTGAGAGATCTACAATGAAAAGTAGTAATGACAATCATATACTTATACTTTCTGCCTTAATAGCTTGGCTAGCATGGCCAATTCTTTTCGGCCTACCTTTTGCGTTTTATAAAATGGTCGGAATTAAATTTTCCGAACTGGGGCAATATGGAGATATGTATGGTGGCTTCAACGCAATTATTACAGTTGTTACTGCGCTGGTGGTGATTTCTTCGTTCCGGAGAGATAATAAGAAAGATGAGCAACAAAAGTGGATTTTATATGGCGACCTTATCGAGAGAATAGCCAGAAACGACATTATCTTAAACAAGATTCCCTTATTAGTGGACCGGAATACGGGATCACGTTATAATAAAGAGTATATAATAGATAACAATATTTCGGACGTGCTCAGCCTAATAGCCACAGCTTCGTACGCGGTCACGCTTGTCAATAGAGATATGCTGCCAAGCGAGAAGAAAAGCGAAATCGAGAGATTTACGAATAAAGTATATAACACAATTCAGAAAAATACAGTGGTCGTAGCAATAGTTAGAGGCAATGTATTATTCGACTCAATAACTTCATCTTGATATATGTAAATCCTCAGTCAAGAATATGTAATCACTTGTATTTACGGGTTATGGAAGTCAATTAAGGAGAATTCTTTGTTTGCAACAGCAAGGATGAGCTACGAATTCATTATGCCCATAATAAGCTTCAAATTACATCCGGCGAAATTCCATTTCGTTGAACAAGCGGTTTAGGCAGATGCCAATCGCTGTTCCAGATACCGCTCCGCTGCGCCCACCGCACGCCTTATAGCGCGTTTAGTCTCACTGTTTAACCATTTAGCGCGCTGGGTATCGGTTGTGATGACAGCACGATCCTTGTGTTTAAACGTAAGAGTGAAGCCTTCCTCTGGGTATGTGCGGAGCCAGAAGTCCCAGATGCGAAGCCGATAAGGCCAGGTCGCGCCAGGCGTCATGTATTTCAGTTGCAATAGGGCAACATGATCTGCCGAGAGAGATTTACTCCCCAGATTTGGTATGGGATCGTTCCGAGGAATTAGAGCGGGCGGCTCATCTGTCAAGACGTAACGCAAAGCACTCTCGGTGGTCCAGCCAGGGTAGTGGCTCAAGGCTTGGCATGCCTGATAGAGCGCTAGCATGGGGCCTTCTTTAGAAACCCGAATGTTGTGCCCTTGAAGGGTGAGCGTCCAGCCCTCCCACGTCATGGTGATGTGCGGTATCCCTTCCACGGACTGCACTGTGCCGCCTAGGGCGTCGAGCTTCAGGATGAGGTCTTGCAGGGCATTTGTAAGCGAGTGCTTCCGCCGGGAGCTGCTGAACTCGGAAATATTTACTGCGTCAAGCATGCCTGCAACGTCATCGGTTTCTATCAATACCTGAAGCATGAGCCGGCCACTGGCCTCTCGACGCTCCTGCTCTTCAAGCCACCGCAAAGCGTCCTGCGTGGCCTGCTGGCGTCGGGATTCATATGCGGGCGTCAACCACGGAAAGGGCGCTGTTCTGTCCTCCCAGTAGCGTTGCCGACACTCGTCTACCAACGCGGTACGCCCCTGATCTTCCTGCAGCAGCAGTGCCAGGGCGTAGCTCATCCCGTGCCGCGAGTCCATCAGCTGCATTGAGGGCCTGGGCACCGGCAGAGGCACGTCCATAGCCAGGCGTGGCCGAATCACGCGCGGGAGATAGCGGGCAGCATTTTCTGCAATGAGCTCTACATCTTCAAATGTGCCGTCCGGCGAGATAAGGCCAGCTACGGACGGGTAATTCAGGGCACGATCAATCTCCTCGCGGGTGGCCGTCAGGCCATGCCACTCCAAAAGTTTTGCCCTAACCTGCCGACGAATCGCAGACAGATCAGCCCGCTGAAGCCGTCGTTGCACCGTTGTAGACACGATTTGCACACTGCCCCTATGTAACGAAGTCAAAACAGATTACTGAAATGCCTTCTGCAGTCTACCTACAGGAGGCACGAAACGACATGACGCAACACACCGCAATCCCCGGATTCACCCTGCGAAGCGAACCGCACTCCTTGATGGAAGCCACCCTGCACGCGGATCGCCTCACCCGCCGGCCCGAAGAAGTCGGGGTGCTGCTGGGCATCGGGCGCAACGGCGTGTACGAGCTCATCCGCAAGGGCGAACTGCGCAGCATCCGCGTCGGTCGGAAAATCATCATCCCTCTGGCTGCCATCAACGAGTTCCTGAACCGCCCCAGTTGACCACGAAGGTCACCACACCGACGGCCTGCACCCTAACCCTTCCTCTGCCCCGCTGAGCCGCTGGCGACCTGACAGGTCGCCCGGCTCATTGCTGTCTGGCTGGAGTTTCACGTGGTCTTGGCAACCCCCCGACAACCACGTTTCATGGCATGGCAGGCCCGGCGTCCCAAGGCCTACATGCCAGATGCCGTGCATGACTCAACCGCTAAACGCTGGAGAGGCTACCAGCGCCTGCTCGGCTGGGGCCAGGGCATCCTGTGCCGACTGCTTGCCCAGCACCATAGCCGCTCGCTGTACCACTTCGTCCTGCACATGCCGGGGGAGTTCGACTTCTACCTGGAGGGGCCCAGCCTGGCACGACAGGCCATTGCCGAGCTCCTTCCGGAGGCACCGCTGTACGCCAACCTCGCCCTGAGCCGCTGCCAGCGGACCCACGTACATGGGCTCGCCATGCTGACTGACTATGAACATCAGCGGCTTCAGGCCACCCGAGCGGTCACCTCCTGCCGGGCTATCCGAACGGACAAGGACATGAAGGACGTGGGGCTGTACTTCTCGCGTCCAAATGACGAGAGTGCTTGCAAGTCGCGCCCAAAGGACCTCGCGTTGTACTCCGTAGAGGAGCTCGCAGAGCAAGCCCGTGAGGCCGCAGAACGTTGGCTGGAAGCCCGCAACACTTGCAACACTGCGCGGCTGCCACGTCGGTCCTGGACCCGGAATCTCCCCTTCCTGAAGCCCGACCCGGAACACGTACGGCCACCTGCTCCGGTAAGGCCATCACAACGACGCGCCGTGCCTGTGCGGCCGGCCCGCTCAATGATTTGGCTCGTTGAGCGGGCGTCTCAAGCTGCCCCAGCAGGCACGGGGAACAGGGCCACTGTCTCGCAATGGTCATTGATCTGCATCTTCCTTGAATGGTTCCTCCGGTCAGGAGGACCGCGCGGCCCGCCACGCGCCGCGGAGTGTGTCGTCCACCACCGCGACCTCCACTCTAGGAAGTTCCACGCGTGCCCGCTTCCCAACCACCCGGCCCTGACGAGGCTCTACAGGAGCACCAGCCCTCACCAATACCTTCCGTTCTTCACTCTGTTCACCAGCACACCCCGCTGCTTGGCCAAGGCCAGCTGACGGGGCAGTGTCAGTTCTGCATCCTGCCGTGCGCCGTGAATGCTGCTGTCACAGACCCTCTCCGGGGTAATGCACCCCTCGAATCAGGCATAACCCCATGGACCATCCCCTACCCGTCAATTTTGACCATCCCCGACCATCCCCAGACCAATGGACCTAAAGGTCAGCAAGACTGGATGAATGTGGCGGTGCTGTAAGAAACGGCGTGGAATAACTGTATGTATGCTTCCAGTGCTTTTCGGCGCAGCTCCGGCCGTGGCTGTGCGGGTTGACCTATGAACGTCTTCGAGTTCCGGCAGGACGTGATTGCTGAGTACCAGTCCTACGTGTCGTCGTTTGTTCACATCCGTGACCGGGACATCCGGGAGTACGTGGACCGACACCTTAATGACGGAGCGTTCTGGCCGGACCCCTTGGTGCAGCTCAACCCGAACTTCCTGCCGGGTGGGAGTGTGGCGGCCCTGGTGCACGAAGGACTGCTGGATGAGCGGTGCGCCGCCGTGTTCGCAGCGGAACGTGGGGCGCAGCGAGCGCCGCTGAACCTGCACCGTCACCAGCGGGAAGCCGTGGAACTGGCCGCGCAGGGCAAGTCATTCGTGGTGACGACCGGAACGGGCTCCGGGAAGTCCCTGACGTACATGATCCCGATTGTGGACCGCGTGCTGCGCCAGGGTAGTGGGCGCGGCATTCAGGCCATCGTGGTGTATCCCATGAATGCGCTGGCCAACAGTCAACGCGAGGAATTGCTGAAGTTCCTGGGCCAGGACGGCCCAGTGACGTTCGCACGGTACACCGGGCAGGAGTCGCGCGAGGAAAAGGACGCAATCATTGCAAATCCGCCGGACATCCTGCTGACGAACTACATGATGCTGGAGCTGATTCTCACGCGTCAGGATGAAGTGGCATTGCTCGACAGTGCGCGCGACCTTGGCTTTCTTGTGTTCGATGAGCTGCACACCTACCGCGGGCGGCAGGGCGCGGATGTGGCCCTGCTGATTCGTCGGCTACGTGAGCGGCTGGGCGCGGAGGACGCCGTGTGCGTGGGCACCAGCGCGACCATGTCCTCAAGCCCATCGTACGAAGAACGTCAGGGCGCCGTGGCGCTCGTGGCGTCGAAGATCTTCGGGGTGCCGATCGGACCCGCGCAGGTCATCGGCGAGACCCTGGAGCAGGTCAGCCACGGTCTGGGGGACGCTGACGCTCTGACCCGTGCCGTGGGTGCGGCTGTGCCAGGTGACTTTGAGGCGTTTGTGTCAGATCCCCTGGTCACATGGTTAGAGGAGCAGATCGGGCTGGCGGTGGGGTCTTCCGGACGCCTGGAGCGCCGCGTGCCGCAGGCGGTGGCGGGAGACGAGGGTCTGGCCGCGCGGCTGGCCGCACTGACGGGCATGGCACCTGCAGCGTGCCAGGACGCCATTCAGCGCCGCCTGATGCAGGGGTTCCGGCTGCGGCATCCGGAGACCGGGAGGCCCATCTTTGCCTTCCGCCTGCATCAGTTCATCAGCAAGGCCAGCACGGTGTACGCCCCGCTCAGTGAGCCACCTGCGCGCCTGGAGCACCTGACGCTGCGCGGGCAGGTGTACGCTCCGGGCACGGACCGGCAGTTGCGGCTTTATCCGCTGGAGTTCTGCCGTAACTGCGGGCAGGAGTATTACAGCGTGCGCCGCGTCATGACCCGTGCAAGTGGCGAGACGTTCGTTGCGCGGGGCGGGGCAGTCAGGGAGGAAAGCACTCCCGAGGATGGCTACCTGTTCATCGGTTCACCGCCTTGGCCACAGGACGAGGAAGACGCACTGTCCCGCCTGCCGGAAGGGTGGCTTGAGGAGAAGAACGGCACGTGGCGTGTCAAGACCAGCCGCAAGAAAGACTTGCCGCAGCGTGTGCGGGTGAACGGTGACGGGGAAATTCTGCGCGACGGCGGAGGGCTCGCGGCGGCCTTCGTGCCGGCGAACTTCAGATTCTGCCTGTGCTGCAACGTGAGTTATATAGGGCGCACCGGCACACTCACCAAGCTCGCGACCCTCTCGAGTGAAGGGCGATCCACAGCCACAACGCTGTTGAGCATGGCCGCCGTGCAGGGCCTGCGCAAGAGTGACCTGGCGCCGACCGCCCGGAAGGTGCTGTCGTTCACTGACAACCGGCAGGATGCCTCGCTGCAGGCCGGACATTTCAACGATTTTGTGTTCGTGTCGTCCCTGCGGGCCGGTCTGGCGCGTGCATTGCAGGCCGGGCCGCTGGAGCAGGACACCCTGGCACGGCGGGTGTTTGAGGCCATGAACCTGGAGCTGGCAAGTTTTGCCGCGGACCCCACCGTGAAGTACGGGCAGCGTGACCGCACGCTGAAGGTGGCACAGGACCTGATCGGGTACGCCATATACACCGATCTGGCCGAGGGTAAACGCCTTACCCTGCCGAACCTTGAGGGGGTGGATCTCGTGCGTTTCGAGTACCCGTACCTGGACGAGGTCTGTGGTGATCAGGAGCTGTGGGAGCGTGCACACCCAGCGCTTTCGGTGGTGCGTCATGGAGTCGTCGAAGCGCGCCGGCGGGCGGCACGTGCGCTACTGGACTGGATGCGGCGCAATCTGGCAATTAAAGTGCCTTACCTGGACCGGGATTACCTGAGCGCATCACTGCTGAACATGGGCCTGATCAGGGAGGACAGCGCGCTCTACATCCCGCCGGATGAAGCGCAGCGCCTGGACACCGCGCCCGTGGTGAGCCTGGGAACGGGGAAAAAGGGGCGCCGGGAGTTCGAAGTCCTGCACCTGAGCGCGCTGGGGTCAGTGGGTAAGTACCTGATGCGTCCGGAGACACTGCAGTGGTCTCAGCACGTCACCCGTGTGGACGCCGAGGCGATTCTTGCTGACCTTCTCGTGGCCCTGTCGGAGTTCATCGAACAGGTGGGTGAGAACGCCTACCAGCTCAAGGGCACGGCCCTGCGGTGGCTGCCAGGAGAGGGGGCTCAGGCCTACGTGGATGAGCTGCGCGTGGTGCGTCCGGTAGGCAGTGACCCGCCCCGCGTGAACCGCTTCTTCCTGAACCTATACCGGCAGCCGCCCGAACACTTCGCGGATCTGCGTGGCGCGGAGCACACCGCACAGATTCGCGCGGAAGAGCGCGAGAAGCGCGAGGAACTGTTCCGCGCAGGTCTGCTGCCGGCGCTGTTCTGCTCCCCCACCATGGAGCTCGGGGTGGACATCAGCGACCTGAATGTCGTGCATCTGCGCAATGTGCCGCCCACGCCGGCTAACTACGCACAGCGTTCGGGCCGCGCAGGCCGCAGCGGGCAGCCGGCCTTGGTGATGACATACGCCACGACCGGCAACAATCATGACCAGTACTTTTTCCGCCGCCCGCAACTCATGGTGGGCGGAAACGTCACAACGCCCCGTCTGGAGCTCGGCAACGAGGCGCTAGTGCGTTCGCACGTGCACGCGATCTGGCTGGCGGAAACGAACACGAAGCTGCCTGGGTCGCTCGCCGAAATCCTGAACGTGGCGGGAGAAGCGCCCAGCCTGCGGGTGATTGGGGACCTCTGGGGCGCATTCTGTGACGAGCGCGTGCAGGTCCGGGCGCTTGCACGAGCGCGCACGTTGATGGAAAGCCTCGGCGGGGACGTGCTGGACACCACTTGGTACAGCCCCGAGTGGCTGGCATACACGGTAGGGCACGCGGCGCGGGAATTTGACCGGGCGTGTGACCGCTGGCGGGACCTGTACCGCAGCGCCCTGTCACAGCTCAACCTGAACAACGCCGTGCTGGCAGACGCGAGCAAACGACACCTGCAGGAGCAGGCCCGGCGCCTACACAGTGAAGCGAACACGCAACTGGGCCTGCTGCGGAACCCGGAAGGCCAGCAGTCGGATTTCTACACCTACCGGTACCTTGCCTCTGAAGGCTTCCTGCCGGGCTACAACTTCGCCCGGCTGCCGCTCTCAGCGTTCATTCCAGGGCGGCGCATCGGGAAGAACACGCAGGACAGCTACCTCTCTCGGCCGCGCTTCCTGGCGCTCAGCGAGTTCGGGCCGAATGCCATCGTCTACCACAACGGCACGAAGTACGAAGCGCATAAGGTGATCGTCCCAGCCCGCGGGGAGACCAGCGAGCTGCCAGTGGTGAGTGCGCAGCGCTGCGAGGCGTGCGGCTACCTGCATCAGGGCTCGCAGGGGGAGGCGCGTGACGTGTGTGAGAGCTGCGAGGCGCGCCTTGCGCCGGCACACCCGAACCTGTTCCGCATGACCTCGGTGGCCACACGGCGCCGCGAGCGGATTGGCAGTGACGAGGAGGAACGTCAGCGGGTAGGCTTCGAGGTCAAAAGCGGTCTGCGCTTTGCGTCCCGTGGGGGCGTCGCGGCGCGGTTGCCGGCCGAAGCCCGCAGTAGAGACGAGACGCCAGTCCTGCGACTCACCTACGGAGACGGCGCCACGCTGTGGCGCATCAACTACGGGTGGCGTAACCGCAGCAACCCGCACGAGCTGGGCTTCCTGTTCGACCCCGAGACCTCACAGTGGCTATCCGCCACCACCCTGCAGCAGAAGCAGACGGCGGCCGCGGGACGCGAGATCACGGTGCAGCGCGTCATCCCCTACGTGGAGGACACCCGCAACGTGCTGCTCGTGGAACCTCAGGTGCCCGGCGATGCCGCTACGTTGATCACCCTCACCAGCGCCCTGAAGAATGCCATCCAGCTCACCTACCAGCTTGAAGACAGCGAGCTGGCAGCAGAGGTGCTGCCCGACGCGAAGGACCCCCGGCAGATTCTGTTCTACGAGGCGTCCGAGGGTGGGGCGGGGGTGCTACAGGACCTTGTGCTCCGCGAGGGCGCGCTCGGGCAGGTGGCCCGCCGGGCGCTGGAGCAGCTGCATTTTGACCCCGACACTGGCAAGGACCTTCACCGCGCTCCGCATGCCCGCGAGGATTGCGTCGCGGCCTGTTATGACTGCCTGATGACCTACAGCAACCAGACCTGGCATGAGCAACTCGACCGCTTCCAGGTGCGTGACGCGCTGCTGGCGCTTACCACGAGTCGGGTGAAGCTGCCGCAGGAGGCGCAGGGCGGACACCTGGATACCCTGCGCGCCGCATGCGGGAGCTCGCTGGAGCGGGAGTGGCTTGACTTCCTGGTTGAGAGCGGGCTGCGCCTGCCTTCACACGCGCAGCAGCTCGTCCCGGATCATTTCGCCCGGCCAGACTTCACGTATGCGGAGCAGACGGCGGTGGTGTTCATTGACGGTCCGGTGCACGCTCAGGCCCATGTGCGCGAGCGCGACGCCCGTATTCGCGATGACCTGGACCTCGCAGGCTATACCGTAGTCACATTCACACACGACACGGCGACCTGGCCTGAGCTGGCGCGCCGGTACGCATTCATTTTCGGGGAAGGGTAAATCATGGCGTTTGACATTGGTTCAATGGTCCACACACGCGGGCGCGACTGGGTGGTGCTGCCCGACAGCACACCAGAATTCCTGCTGCTGAAACCTCTGGGCGGCAGTGATGCCGAAGTAACCGGCGTCTTCGCCGGAGAGGGTGGAGAAGAGGTGCGCTCTGCAGCCTTTGCCCCACCCTCCCCCACTGCTTTCGGAACAGCCAGCAGCGCCAAACTCCTGCTGCAGGCCGCACGGCTCGCGGTCCGCAGCGGCGCCGGGCCCTTCCGTTCTCTTGGGCGTCTCGGGGTGGAACCGCGCCCCTACCAACTCGTGCCACTGCTGATGGCACTACGCCAGAGCCCGGTCCGGCTCCTGATTGCCGATGATGTCGGAGTCGGCAAGACGGTCGAGGCGGGCCTGATTGCCCGTGAACTGCTTGACCGCGGTGAAATCAGCCGCCTAGCCGTACTGTGTCCGCCGCACTTGGCGGACCAGTGGGTCGAAGAGCTGCGCACGAAGTTCGGTCTGGACGCAGTGGCGGTCCTGCCCGGTACCGCGCGCCGCCTTGAGCGCGACTGCAACCCCGGACAGAGCGTCTTCGCGCGCTACCGCTTCGTGGTGGTCAGCCTTGACCTCGTGAAAACCGACCGCTGGCGGCAGGATTTCCTGCTCAACGCACCTGAGTTCGTGATTGTCGATGAAGCTCACGCTAGCGCTGAAGGGGAAGGATTGGGGGCCAAACGGCACCAGCGCTACCGGCTGCTCGAAGACCTCGCCCGTGACAAGGAGCGGCACCTGCTGCTGGTCACTGCCACGCCGCACAGCGGTAAGGAAGATGCCTTCCGCAGCCTGCTCAAGCTCCTGAACCCGGACTTTGCCCGCCTGCCACTGGACCTCAGCGGCGCGGAGAACGCCCGTGCCCGTGAAACCCTGGCCCGTCACCTCGTGCAGCGCGGTCGCAAGGACATTCACGATTACCTGCACGCCGACACCCCCTTCCCGCGGCGGCACGATGCAGAACTCAAGTACACACTTCACTCCGAGTACGCGGCGCTGTTCGAGGATGTGCTCGCCTACGCTCGTGAGAGCGTCCAGGTGCCTGGCGAGACGCATAACCGGACCCGTATCCGCTGGTGGGCCGCGCTGGGCCTCCTGCGCGCGCTGGCGAGTAGTCCCCAGGCCGCCGCCGCTACCTTGCGGGAGCGCGCCCTGAATGTCGACGAAGAGGACCTGGGAGTGATCGAGGGGCTGGGCCGTGACCAAGTGCTGGATGCGGATGCCGACGAGCGGGAAGTGCTGGACGTGGTGCCCGGCGCACAGGTGGACGCCCCGGACAGTGAGGCCACGCGGCGCCTTCAGCGCCTTGCAGAGCGTGCCGAGGCGCTCGCCGGGGAGAAGGACCGCAAGCTGACCCTGCTTACCGCCCAGGTGAAGGAGCTCGTGAAGCAGGGCTTCGCGCCTATCGTGTTCTGCCGCTTCATTGCCACCGCCGAGGCCGTCGCCGCGCACCTGCGTGAGGCCCTGAATGGCGTTGACGTCATAGCCGTCACAGGACGCCTGACGCCACAGGAACGCGTGGACGCGGTGAGCACCCTCTCGGAAGCCGAGAAGCGGATTTTGGTCGCCACGGATTGCCTCTCGGAAGGCATCAACCTGCAACAGGCCTTCAGCGCCGTCATCCACTACGATCTGCCGTGGAACCCCACCCGTCTGGACCAGCGTGAGGGCCGCGTGGACCGTTACGGGCAGGTGGCCCCGGAGGTGCGGGTGCTCACCCTGTACGGGGAAGACAACCGCATCGACACGCTGATTCTGGAAGTACTTGTGCGCAAGCACCGCCTCATCCGCGCCACGCTCGGTACCAGCGTCCCCGCTCCAGACGAAGCCGAGAGCTTGCTCGACATCCTGCTGGCGCGTGTGCTCAACACGCAGACCCGTGAGACAATCCAGCCCTCGCTGTTCGCAGAGGTGGAGGCATTCGACGTGAAGTGGCGCGACGCGGCGGAAGGCGAGAAGAAATCCCGCAGCCGTTTTGCACAGAACAGCATTCGCCCGGAAGAGGTTGCTGGGGAGCTCCAAGCGGTGCGGGCTGCGCTGGGAGACACGGGCGTCGCTAAGGAGTTCGTGCTGGATGCCCTGCAAAGTTCCGGAGTGATCGTCACACCGCGTCTGGACGGCACATATCAGGCCAACCCTGCTCAGGTAGACGTCCGCCCAGAGTTCCGGGATTTCCTAGCGCAGGCGCGTATCTTCCGCTTCGATGCACAGGCCGAACGGCATGTGACTGCTCTGGCCCGCAACCATCCACTGGTAGAGCAGCTGGCCAGCACCGTCCTGGGCCAGGCACTAGACGACCCACAGGCAGCCATGGCCAAGCGGGTGGGCGTGATCCGCACGAGTGGCGTGACAACCCTGACTACGTTGCTGCTGCTGCGCCACCGCTTCCATCTCACGGGCCGCAAGGGCAACCGCACTTGGCAGACCCTGGCAGAAGAACTAGACACAGTGGCCTACCGCGGCCGCCTGGAAGGCCAGGACTGGCTCAGTCTGGACGAGGTGCAGGCGCTGCTGGGACTGACCCCCGAAGGCAACCTGGACCCCGTGCAAAAGGAGGACCGCCTACGGCGCGCCCTCGGGGAACTGGACAGCTTGGGCGAAAGCCTGCTCGGTCGCGCCCGGCAGCGCGCCGCCGCCCTGCTGGAAGCGCATGAACGGGTGCGTGGTGCCGCGCGCGGCACCGGCGCGACGTACAGCGTGGAACCGCCCGGCCCGCCAGACCTGCTAGGTGTATACGTGTTCATCCCAATGCCCCGTGCGGGAGGACAGGCATGAGCGCCACACAACTACCGCACGTGCGCGTGCACGGCCTAGGCCTCACGGACGACTTCCTGCTGCGCCTCTCAGATCGAGCGCAGACTGCCAAGGTGGAAGGTGCCACGCCGACCAGCTACGCCCTGCCGCCCAAGACCACCCTGGAAGAAGCCATTCAGGATGCATGGGACGACGCCCGCAAAGCCTGGGTGAAGTATGAGCAGTTTCAGACCGATCCGTGGGCGGGCTGGGTGCGACCCCTGCTGAAGACCCTGGAGTACAGCTTCACCGGGCAGGGCGCCACCGGCGGCAAGTACGTGGTGAAGCACCTGACGGAAACGGGCGACGTGCCCGTGCACTACGCGGCGCCTGTTCTGGATAACGGCGTAATAGTCCCTGCAGACCTGGACCGCGTCACGCAGACGGGTACGCTTCGTGCCAGCCCGCATGGGCTGATGCAGGGCTACTTGAATTCCACGCCAGGGCACCTGTGGGGCCTAGTGACGAACGGCGAGGTGCTGCGCGTCCTGCGGGACAACGCACAGGTCACGCGCCCGGCTTACGTGGAGTTCCAGATCGGCGAGATGATGCGCGCCGAAGACGCCCGGACCTTCCGGGTGCTGTGGCTACTGGTGCACCGCTCGCGGCTCAAGGGCGCGCAGGTCAGCGTACTGGAAACCTGGAATACGCAGGCGAGCAGTGAGGGAGTCAAGGCCCGCGACAGCCTGCGCAATGGCGTAGAACAGGCTATCAATCTGCTTGGTACCGGCTTTCTTGAGGCAAACCCAGCATTGCTGATCCTGGCGCGGGAGGACGCGCAGACCGCCACGCTGCTGTACCGCACCTGCCTGAACATGGTGTACCAGATGGTTTTTCTGTTCGTGACGGAAGACCGCGACCTGCTGTTCGCACGGGATGAGGACGGGCAGTATGTGCCGGATGCGCAGACACGAGCTCGGGCTGCGCACTACCTCACGCGTGCTCTGCGCAGCAAAGCTACCAACGTCACCAGCAACAACCAGCACTTTGACGCGTACGACGGATGGACGCGACTCCTGAACTTCGTGCGTGAAGGCTTTGCGCCGCTAGGCCTTCCCGCCCTGGGAAGCCTGCTGTTCGCCGCCCCGTTGCGCGAGGAGCTACGGAAGGCGCGCCTCAGCAACCGTGCGTTCTACGACGCCGTGCGCGCCATAAGCGAGATCACAGTGGACGGCGCGCGGCGCCCAGTGAACTACGCGAGCCTGGACTCCGAGGAACTCGGCAGCATCTATGAGAGCCTGCTAGAACTTGTGCCGCGCATCGAACCCGGCCCGCGCTTCTCCCTTCAGGTATTGCCCGGCAACGAGCGCAAAAGCACCGGCAGTTACTACACGCCTAGCGGCCTGATTGAATTGCTCCTGGATAGTGCCTTGGACCCCGTCATAGAGGACGCGGTACAGGACAAGCTTCCTGAAGATGCCATCGCCGCGCTGAAGGGGCTGAAGGTCATTGACCCGGCCTGTGGCAGCGGCCACTTCCTGATCGCTGCCGCGCGCCGCATCGCCGTGCGCTTAGCGGAGCTGGAGGAGGAAACGGCTCAACCCAGCCCCCGTGCCCTGCGCCGCGCCACCCGCATCGTTATCGCCCACTGCATCTATGGCGCAGACATCAACCCGATGGCGATAGAGCTGGCAAAGGTTGCACTGTGGCTGGAAAGCCAGGACGCAGGCAGACCACTCGCCTTTCTGGACCACCGCCTGCGTGTGGGTAACAGCCTATTAGGTATCTCGGAAGACGGGATGCAGGTGAAGGAAGTGCTTAAAGACAGGTCCAAGACCCGCACCAGCGACAAGGAAACCACAGTGCGGCTGCTTGCCCTGCCCGACGAGGCCTTTACTGCACTGGAAGGCGACGACAAGAAGGTCGTTGCGGAGCTAAAAAAACAGAACAAGCAGGAACGCCGCGCCTTGGCCCCCAACGCAGGCAATCAACCCACGCTCTTGGGCATGTCCACCTTGGGCCTCAAGCTGGGTGCGCTGAACAAAATCGAGCCGAACACCTTGCAGGACGTGCAAGCGCAGCAAAGCACCTTCCAAGCCATTGAGGTCGATGCTGACCGGCTGCAACGCAAGGCTCTGGCCGATGCGTGGTGTGCGGCCTTTGTGATGCCGAAGCTGGAAGGTGCCCCGGTGCTGACTACGGCCACGCTCTACCGCCTTCAGGCGGGTGAGGCACTGCCCGAGCTACGGCAAGTCGTGACCGAGACGGCTCGCCAATACCGTTTTTTGCACCCACACGTTGAATTTCCCGACGTGTTCGGAGATGAGGAGAAGGGGGGCTTCGATTGTGTATTAGGGAATCCACCTTGGGAACGTCTAGCCTTCGAGGCAGAGAACTATTTTAAAATCAAAGGAATTGCTTTAAACCACATTCTGACAACAGAAGATAGAGAAAAGGAAATCAGAAAAATCCTCTCTAACTCTCCCACTCTTTCGGCTGAGTACGACCAATATAGGCGCTTAATTTCTTCAGAATCTAACTTTTTTGATAAATCAGGCCGGTATCCACTCTCTGGCGGAAGGATAAATTTATATCCCTTATTTACCGAACTCGCATTATCATTTAGCAAGAGTATCGGATTTGTATTGCCGAGCAATATTAGTACAGCCATACCTCTAGTACCACTGTGGTCAAAAATTTCCGAATCGGTGTCGTTATTTGTAGACTTTAAGAATCGCAAAGGAATATTTCCTAGCGTACACAAAAGCTATCGCTTTGCAGCCTTAGCAACTCACAAAAATCCACGATCAGCAAAATTCAGTTTTGCAAATGAGGAATTTTTACACTCATATAACTTTTTAATTTTCCATCCGTCCCATATTAAACTTATAAATCCCAGTACATTACAGCCACCGATCTCCCCAAGCCAGAAGCATCTTGACCTTATGAGCAAAATATACCAGAGATGGGGATATGTTTCAGATGTCGCAACAGCATGGGTAGGCTTGACATCTAGTGCGTCTAGCGAAAATTGGAGGGACATTAGAGAAGTTGATGACATGCAAAACAACACTCCGATTATTGAAGGAAAGATGATGTTTCAGTATGATAATTTGTTTGCTGTATATTCGCCAAATAAACCCGATCAATTTATATCAGCAACTCCTGATCTGAATGTTGAGAATTTGCCGATTTCGCCCCGATTTGTCATTGATATCGGCATCGCCAAAGCGTTTATGGATAGAAAAACTCAAGACAGTATGTACATAGGTTATAGGGATGTCACTCGTTCTGATGACGAAAGGACGGCAATTTCAACGATAATAGATACTAAATATCCTCCTATGCAACCACTTAACGGGGTTACTCCTCATGACTTTTCAGACATCTATCTCGTGAATGCTGTAATAAATTCCGTTGTGTTTGACTTTGTAGCAAAACAAAAAGTGATGGATATGCATCTGAATGTAACAAATTTTCATCAATTACCATTTCCTGTCAACCTGACAGTGAATATGAAACAAAAAATAACAGGCCTTTCCAGGATTTGCTCCGAAGCAATGATTGCCCAAGATGATAATACATATATATCTACTAGAGCAAAAGTCGAGGGTCTATTGTTTTACTTATCTGGCCTACAAGAAGATGAGGTGCAGTTCATTTTGAACTCTTTTATCCGGCCTGATAGACACGAGGAAAGATTGCGCTTTCGAGTGACCCAAAAGAATTCAGAATCAATATTCTCTGCGTACTTAGATTACAAAGCAAATGATGTGTTGCGGGCTTGATCTTGCTTGTAGAGATAACGCACATAGCGCACAACCTGACAACCTTGTCTTCAGCGGCGAGCCATTTACTTAGGAGGAGCGATGCTGCTTCTCGCTGCGATTTGAATCGGACTTTCTGATTTCACCTTGGATACCAGTAGAGGAGACAGAAACGATGAGCATTATGCCTTCGGTCTGCTCTGTCTGCACAACGCTGGTGTGAAGTAACACTTTCTAGAACTGGTCCGTTAGGACTTCAAGGAGTGAGTAAGTGACGAAAAGTGAGCAAGATGTCAGCATACCCGCGTTTGACCTGAACAAATCTGATGGGAAAACACAACGGGGAGGGGTGGGTTATCGCGGACAAACGTATGAAGACCGACAGACGCAGTCGGACTTGAATACCCCAGCCTCATATGCCATGGACCAAGTGAAGGTTACGTGGCCCCCGTTTTTCCGAGAAATGGGCCTTCGGGTCTTGGAGTATCAGGAGCGGCAGCCTGAGCTCGTCAGCCTGCTCCAGGACGCCGGCATCGCCATCAACCATGACGAAGGTACACCGCTCACCGAGATCGACCCCTTCACGTTCTTCTCGTTGGTGCTGAAGCACACGTCGGAGCCCACGGCGCTGGCCTTCTTCCAGAAGCTCGCGCAGCAGCTGAACGTGCATACGTCAGTGCCGCTGGACCTGACAGGCGTTCCGTGGAGCAACCCCATGAACGCCTGGTTCTTCGCGTACCGTAGTGAACGCCGGCCGCAGGACATACCAACCCTCTGGAGTCTGACGCGACAGGCCCTGACGGGCGTCCTGGATGAGGTAACGTTCGCGGAGGCGCTCAACATTCGCACAGTGGCACTGGCCAAGCTCACTCAGGGCTTGTTCTGGTTGAACCCGGAGTTGTTCCTCCCGCTCAATGGCGTGAACATCCCATACCTCGAGAGCCTGAGGGTGCTGGGGGCTGCACGGGTTGCGTCCCTGCCGGAATACCAGGAGGTGCTCCGCGCGGCGCGGCCCTTCGCTCCCGACTTCATCACCCTGTCGCACACCGCTTGGCTCAGGGCGCAGCAGGGCAAACAGGTCGCCGCGCTGATTGACGGCCACTTCCCTTTCGAGCAGTTCAGGAAAGATGCCGCGGCGTACATGACAGACCGCGTGAAGGGCAACATGATCCTGGACCGCAAGTACGCCCCGCTGCTCATGGACCTCTTCGAAGCTCCGTCCACGATCTTCCTTAAACCCAGCCGTTCCCCGTACAGCGGCAAGGAGCAGGTGGCCGTGAAGGTTGCACTCGGTGGGGGCGTCAAATCGGAAGGCAAATCGTTTGGTCGCGCCCTGATGTTCGCCGACAACTCGGGCTTCGAATATGTTCCGTTTCCGGCCGGACTGACCCTGGAAGTCGGCTGGCCTGATGGCAAAGGTGACGGACCACGGCAGGCTCTTCAGGACCCGGCCCGGCAGCAGCAGATGCTCACAGCGCTTCTCGCGCCGCTTCCCATCTCTATGCCCGCCACGCTGACCCTGAGCACGGATTTTGGCGCTCTTAAGCTGCTCCCCTTACAGCCCGAACGGGAAGGTGACATCAGGGCCACCCTGGAAACGTACATGCAGGGCTTTGGGAAAAGCCGCCGCCTGCGGGTGGGACTCACACTTACCCCGGAAGAACTGGAGTCTCCGGCGTTCGCAGAGCATCTAGAGGCGGCCCTTACGTACACCGACTCCCTGACCGGCATCCTGGATGCGCTCGCAGTCGCTCCAGAAATTATTCCGGCGCCCGAAGTGATTGAGGTTCCCGGCCAGACACAGGTCAACCCAGCACGTCAGGACGCCCCTCTGCCCGGCGTGGCCCTGAACAAGATTCTTTACGGCCCCCCTGGGACCGGCAAGACATACCGTGTGGTAGACGAGGCCCTGGCCATACTTGATCCAGCCTTCTTGCAAGCTCACCCGG
Organism: Deinococcus malanensis; assembly: GCF_014647655.1. NCBI lineage: Bacteria > Thermotogati > Deinococcota > Deinococci > Deinococcales > Deinococcaceae > Deinococcus > Deinococcus malanensis. Next base: position 23,617 of record NZ_BMPP01000011.1, on the reverse strand, counting down.
GTGCAGAAGGTCGCGCCGCCCGTAAGGCCCGCTATGACGATCTGACCACTCAGGGAAGGGTTTCCTTCGTGACATTCCACCAGTCCTTCGGGTACGAGGATTTTATTGAAGGCCTCAAACCTGTGATGGACGACCGGGGCCACCTTACATACCGCATTGAGGACGGCATCTTCCTGCAGGCTGTGAAGGCCGCCGGTGGGCTTCCCGGGACTCCGGACATTCCCTCCTCTTCCCCAACACCTGCGCTGCCCCATGGAGTCCGCGCTGATGGACAGGTTTGGCGCATGTACATCGACGGCACTGTTCCCATCAGTCAGGTGCGTGACCTCAGCTTGACGCGTAGCGAACTCCGCATGGGCAGCTGGGGAAAGACCCCTAAAGACCTCTCAGAAGTCGGCTTTGACGAAATGAGCGGCCGCCAGTCACTGTTCAAAGACAGCATGCGCCCCGGTGATCTCGTCCTGCTGGCCACAGGTCAGGACAGAATCGGCGCCATAGGCGTGGTCACGGGGGACTATCGCTTCGACCCACACAGTAACCCGGTCTTTGCTCTGGACTATGCCCATGCCCGGCCGGTGCACTGGCTCGCGCAAGGCCTCAATCTCAGCGCCATCACGGTCACAGGCAAACAGTTTGCTCAAGCCACCCTGCAGCGGGTGAAGGATGTGACCCCTGCGCAGGTGCTTGCGCACCTGCCTCAGGCCACGCAGCAGGCCAAAGCCTCCACCGGTTCCTCTGCTCTCCCCCACGTGCTGATCATTGACGAAATCAACCGCGGCAACATCTCCAAGATCTTCGGTGAGCTCATCACCCTGCTGGAGGACAGCAAGCGCGCCGGCGGACGCGAGGCACTGAACGTTACCCTGCCCCTTAGTCGCCGCGCTCTGAGCGTCCCGCGCAGCCTGTACGTGATCGGCACCATGAACACTGCCGACCGCAGCCTCACTCTGCTGGACGCGGCCTTGCGGCGCCGCTTCGTGTTCCGCCCTGTATGGCCTGAGCCTCAGGTCCTCCCGGTGCTTACCCTACCGGACGGCACTGCCCTGGACCTGCGCAAGCTCCTGTACGCCATCAACGACCGCATTGAGCGCTTGCTCAGCCGGGAGCAGGTCATCGGGCACGCCTACCTGCTGGGCCTGCCGGCCACGCTGGACGGAGTGGCGGGTGCCCTGCGCGAGCGGATTCTGCCGCTTCTGGAGGAGTATTTCTTCGAGGACTGGGGCAAGATCCGCGAGGTGTTGGGAGATGACGGCAAGCCCACTGAGCTGCAGTTCCTGCATCGGGTTCAGGGCAGCGGCGAGACCCGGTACCGGCTGAACGAGGACGCTTTCGGTAACGTAGACGCCTTTACCGGCGTATATGACCGCCTGAACGACGCTGACTTTCCCTTTGAGTCGTGAGCGTGCCTCTACACCTCTACGTGCGCGAGCATGACACTCTCGTGCGCGGCACGATACCGGGCGGCAGCGCGGCTAATGTGCAGAGCTTGCCTACCGAGGCATTCGACGCAATACAAGCCTTGCTGCTTCACAAGGGCAGTGACCTGAACCCTGTCGCAGTTCCAACGCGGGCAGGCGGACGAGACGCCCTGAAGCTCACGCAATGGGTGGGGCTCCTGCGCGCTCCTGACGGCACCACGGTGGAAGTTCTCCCTAAGACCCATGAGCGGCCTGGCGGGCGCAGCGTGGCCGGTTCACTTGAACGCAGCCGCGCCCTGCTCCTGCGCATGCTGGCGGCCACCGACGAACGCTTCCGGGTGGCACCTCCCGCAGAGCTCGATGCCACCCGGATGCCCCTGTACGAGGTGGTGATCCGCTACGTCCTGGAGGGCATCAAGGCTGCGGTGCGGCGTGGAATCCCCCACGCTTATCGTGCAGTCCAGGAGGAACGCGCTGGGCTCCGCGGCCGTTTGAACCTGCCCCGCCAGGTGCGGCAGCCCCCTTACCGCGCGCACCTACTGCACGTGGAATACGACGAGTACCTGCCAGACCGTGCTGAGACCCGTCTGACTCGCCTGACAGTCGAACGCTGCCAGCAACTCACCCGCGAGTCGTCCAGCAAACGCCTTGGCCGTGAACTGCTGGTTGCCCTCGATGCCGTGCCCTCCAGCCGCAACGTTCATCAGGATTTCCAGGACTGGCGGCTGGAGCGCGGCCACCCGCACTTCGCGCCGCTTGAGGGCCTGTGCCGCCTTGTGCTCTACGAGCTCAATCCCCTGGTGTCAGGGCAGACCGCTCAGGCACAGGCGCTGCTGTTTGACATGAACCGGGTCTACGAGGCGTACGTTGCAGTCTTGCTGCGAGCGCAGTTCCCTGAATTGCGCGTGGCTACGCAGGTGTCTGGCCAGGCTCTTGGGCATGTTCATGGCGCTAAAGCGTTCATGCTGCGTCCGGACCTACTGCTCACATTGCCAGACGGTCAGGTCATCATTGCGGACACAAAGTGGAAACGTCTGAAACCAGAAAGCATACCCACCTACGACGTGTCCAATGCAGACGCTTACCAGATGCTCGCGTACAGTCACGTCTTCCAGGCAACGCAACCGCCACCTGACCGCAAGTTGTGGCTGATTTACCCGCGGCTCCCTGGCCTCCCAGAACAGAGCCAGTCTATTCAGCTGCTCGGTGGCAGCACATTGCACCTCCTGATGGTCGATCTCGATGCGCCAACACTACCCTTCCCTTTATCGCTGATCACCCCATTTGAGGATTAACAACTCAGCTGACTAAAGACTTGCTCTTGAAGCTGACAGAAGCATCCCTACGGTCAGGGACCGCCGGGCAATTGCACTTAAGACCAGGAGCTGTGACAAAGAAGCACCCGGCGCAGAAGGATACTTTTGGTGGTCCTGCTCAAACGAAAGGCGTGGTTTCACCATGCTGCGCAACATCTGCGGTGGCCCAAAGAGTGAGGCCAGCTGTCAAGCACTTTTGAACACGCTACCCGGCCTTAAAGGTAAGGCGCAAATTCCACTGGAAGGGGTTCGCATGGCAAGTCAGGACATGGATCGTCTGGGCTATTACAGATTGTTGGAAGTGCCGTACACGGCCACGCAAGAGGAAATCAAGCGGGCTTACCGCGATCTGGTGAAAAAGCACCACCCGGACCGCAATCCAAGTCCTGAGGCGGCCGACAACTTCCGGGCCATCGTTCAGGCCTACGAGGTCGTCGGAAAGGCAGAAATACGCCGAACATATGACGAATGGAATGCAGAAGGAGCAGTGGGAGACGCGCCTCCTGAAGTCATGCCGTTGGTTGCCTGTGAGAGATGTCAGGAGGCATCGCCCTATTTGAGGGTGGTGGGTATTCGCTGGGTCTGGAGTGTGCTGCTGGTCACTCGCCATGGCTTGACGCCCAGAGTTCTCTGCCCCCGGTGTGCAAACCGCCACCTGTGTGCCGCGGGAATTAAAACTGCACTGTTCGGGTGGTGGGGCTTCCCCTTCGGTCTGATTCAGACTCCGCGGGCGCTGTACAGTAACGTCACCGGAGGGAACGACCTGTCGGCCGTGACGGTGAACTTGTTGGTTCATCAGGCGGCGGCCTTTTACCAGAGGGGCGAAAACTCGAAAGCCCGTCTTGCCCGGCAGCAGGCGTACCTAGTGGCAGACAATCAGTATCACCTGGAAGAAGAAATCAAACCGCTGCAGCAACTGCTTGGTGATGACCCGTATACCGTAATCGAGAGGCCGTGGGATCTTCTGCGGACCAATGGTCTGCTTCGCGTGGTCCCGCTTGTGGTAGCAGCTGGTCTGTTGGGAACTGTCGGCGCGCAGATCAGTGCCGACATGGAGCAGGAGGCAGCGGCAACGGCGCGCTGCACTGAACAGAAGCAGGGGCTTGATCAGGAGAAGAACAGTCTCACAGAAGAAGCTGAGCGTCTGGAAACCAGCGGTGAAGCCCTGCTTTCCAGATACCACCAGCTTGAAGCCGAGCGAGCGTTTCTGGAAGTAGATAGGTTCAACGCTTTTGTAGATGTCTACAATGCCGACTTGGCCGACCAAAACGCTCAAATTGAGCGCCACAAGAGCCAAGTTGAGGTTCACAACTCCGCGATTTCCCTCTACAACCAGAACTGTGCACAGTGAAGAGGACTGGTGAAAATTGCCGAAGTAGGCATTCTAGCCCTCATAGACTCTAGGCTTTTTGCTTGGACTACTGATCCGAGCATAAGTCTGTAGCGGTCTGACTGTCAGAAGGCCCGAATACTCGACGTCTCACTGCTGCCCATCCATGGCTGTCGAAGGTTCGCCCGATGTCCTCCACCGCTCCGAATCAAGACACGGACCAAGACTTGTGCCGACGCGACGGAGACGACTCCACCCTGACCCGATGCCCTCACGCCACATCGGCCTGCTGTGCCGCCCAGAGGATGAATGCCTGAGCCTGCACATTGAGCTCCGCATCGAAGATCCCGTCCTTCTTCCACTCGGGCACACGCTGGGCCAGTCCAGCCCAGGGCTTTGGCAGCGCCATGCTGCCCCAGCGCACAGCGGCCGGCTTGCTCAGCAACGTGCCGCTCTCCAGCGTCGCCAGCATCCGGCAGCCGGTCTCAATCACATAGGCCGCATGTGAGCGGGGGGATTGCCAGGCGGGATCATCCGGCGTCCGGGCAAAGACCACCCAGTCCCGCAGCCGCTCCCTCACCACGCCACGGAATGCGGACGGGGGGACCGGCGCGATGAAGGTGTCCGGTGGGGGCCCAGAGAGCGCCTGCATCCCTTGGAGCACCGCCCACCGTTCCAGCAGCCAGTTCGCCCCGTGCTCTTTCCAGGCCAGCGTCTCGCCCCGCCCCAGGGTCGGGTGCTGTTCGCCGGGTCGCCACTCCCACGCGGAGGACCGGGGCAGGTACGCCAGCTCGATGTCATGGGCCAACGGATGGTCCAGGGTGGCCAGGCGCTGATGCATCGCCTTCAGGGCTTCGAACGCCCGCTCGCTCAGGGGCCGGTCCACCACGCAGAACAAGTCGATGTCACTGGTGTGAGGGTCGAAGTCGCCCAGCACCAGGGAGCCGCGGAGGTAGACACCCAGCAGCTGAGGGCCCAGGATCGCGCCCTGCTCGCCCACAAGGTGGGTCATGAGGGGGGCGATGTCGGAAGGGAGCATGGAATGAGTGTGAAGGGTTCTGGCCTGCTGACAGTCAGACCGCTACAGACTTATGCTCGGATCAGTAGTTCAGAGGCTGGTGGAAGACACCGTAGTTCGTTTACCTCCATGTTTAGGGCCTGCCTATTGTCAGTTTTGCGATCAATTTTCTTGAAAATTGGGCGCTTGACCACGGTAACGTTAGCCAGAAAAACGTCCTTCTGTACGAGAAATTGTCTACTACCTGATGAAGTTTGAAACGGCATACCGTAGACGGCTTCCCGTCAGCGGTTTGCCGTCTACGGTATGCCGTCAGCGGGAAGCCGTTTTGGTCAGGAGCACATAAGCAGGCTAGAACCCATCCGATTTGCAAAAGAAGCTAATTAGCCTATAGTGCAAACACCATGGATGCGAAGATGACGGTTCAGGCCCGCCTGAAAGAACTGGGGATGACTCAGGCACAACTCGCCACTCACCTGGGCACCACTCCTGCCATCCTCAGCCGAACCCTGGGCAGCGCCATGATTCGTCCCGACAGTCACTGGCCAGCCATCCTGGAAGCCTTGGATCTTGAGCCCGTCCTGCAAGTCAAGGGGGTGGGTGATGGCCAAAGCAGCTGAAAAGCCGAAGCGGGGCAATGGGCGTGGCGCGGTCCGGAAGCTGCCCTCCGGGCGATGGCAGTGGCGGGCAAGTGTCGAGCTGCCGAGCGGTGAGGTTCAGCGCGTCTCGGGCACCGTGGCGACCAAAACAGAAGCTGAAGAAGCCCTCAGCCGGGTACGAACGGACGTCTCTCGCGGTCAGTTCACCGTGTCAGCAAAAACAACGCTTGAGGAGTACATCCGCGCGTGGCATGAAACCAAGAAACCACACCAGGCGGCCACGTATGCTCGCAGCCACGAGAGCATGATGGAGACCCATATCATTCCGAGTTTGGGGAAACGGCGGCTGACCAGCATCACGCCCAGGGATCTGGAAGCCTTTTACGCGGACCTCCAGCACCGCGATGAACGCCGTGAGAAGATGCTCGGTCAGCCGCTGGGCGATTCCATGAAACGCCTGATTCACAACATGCTGCATCAGGTCTTTGCTGATGCCGTGCGCCTGGGCGAACTGAACCGCAATCCGGCCGACGTGGTGCGACCACGCTACTCCCGCGAGGCGGCTCTTGATTCCACTCCGAAAGCCTGGACAGAAGAGGAAGCTGCCAAGTTCTATCAGGTGGCGCGTCAGGACCGGCGTGGTGTGGCCTTCTGCTTTATGCTCGCGACCGGCCTGCGGATTGGTGAGGCCTTAGGCCTGCGCTGGGAAAATGTCGACCTGGAACGTGGACGAGTTAAGGTCGTCGAGAGCTTCGTGAGCATCAATGGAAAAGGCATCCGCACGACGCCGAAGACGGCCCGCTCACGACGCACCATTACCGTGAACGGGGACGCACTGGCCATCCTGCAGGAAAGACCCACTCAGGCCCTGCTTGACCGCGAGGCTCAGGGTGACCGGTACCAGCCGAGTGATGCGGTCTTCACCAACTCGCTGGGTGGCCCCATACTGCCAGACACCGTATACAACCTGATGCGCCGCCTTTGCGAGCAAGCCGAGGTGCCTTACAAGGGCACGCATGTGCTTCGTCATAGCTTCATTTCGATTCAGGGGTTGCATGGGCGACCTGTGGAGGTGGTCAGTGCTCATGTGGGGCACGCCCGCTCCTCTTTCACACAGGACCGCTACCGCACAGTCTTCGAGAAGGAACGTGAAGCAATGACTCTGGACTTCTCTATGCCGGTCAAACAGCAGAAATCAGGGGGCTAAAAGCCGGTTGGGCACGCGTTGGGCACACACCCTGGAAATGGCCTGTTGGGCACGTCAGTGGAAAAGGAAGGAACCCCGTCTGAGACGGGGTTCTTCTTGGTGGCCAGGGCCGGACTTGAACCGGCGACCCAACGATTTTCAGTCGTTTGCTCTACCAGCTGAGCTACCTAGCCGTGCCCCCGGAGGGGACTTTGGCGGTCCGGACGGGATTTGAACCCGCGACCTACTGCGTGACAGGCAGTTATGCTAACCGCTACACTACCGGACCATCTGGTACGCCGCAAAAAGCAGCGGGGTTAAGGATAGCGGCGCCTCCTGACATTGTCAACCACGCTGGAATCAGTCCAGCGGGCTTCAGAAGGGCACCGCCCGCACGCCCTGAACGGGGCTGGCCTGCTCGGCATCAAGCATCAATTCAAGGTACTCACGGCTGCTCAGGGCATCGATCATGGCAAAGCGGTGGGTCTCGCTGAGCAGAATGCCGCCCTCGATCTGGGTATGGCCGTACACCCCGAAGCTCAGCCCGGCCATTTCGACATATTCCGGCGAATCGCGAAACCAGCGCTTGGGGCCGTGGTCGGCATAGAACAGGTCGTCGTAGTGCAGGTGAGCCGGCAGCGGGCTGGCGTGAGCGAACTGCACGCCGGCCACGCGCAGCTCACGGGGAAAGCTCTGCATCCAGGCCCGCAGGTGCTCGGGCAGGGAGACGCCGCCGTACTCCGGGTCGAATTCCACGTGCCGCATGCCGCCGCTGGTGCCCAGGACGTATTGCGGATCAATCACCACGTCGTCGTGATTGCCCAGGATGATGTGCACGGCGTGCGGGGCCGCCTCCTGGTAGGCCTTGAGCGCTTCCAGAGCGCGGATCTGGGCGGTGGCGGCGTAGTACAGGTGATCGGGATTGTCGGTCTCAAAGCGCGTGACCCCGGCCAGCCGGCCATACTCGCGCTCGTTCTTGGGGTGAACCAGGTCGCCGATCAGCACGACCTGATACAGCCCCGCACGCACCGGCGGCGTCGGCTGACCGTGGGCATCGGCGCAGCTCGCGGCACGCAGGGCCCCCCACATGGTGTCGAAATCAGCATGCACGTCGCCAATCGCAATGAATTTGTGCATGTCCACCTAGCCCTTGAGGAGTGCCTGGAGTTCTTTGTAGATGGCGCGGCTCTCGTCGAGTGTCTCGCCATACCCGCGCATCAGGACGCGTGCGGCGTCTCCTCCCCTGCCGGCCACCTTGAGCTGCTCCAGCAGGTCCTCGATGTGACGGCGGGCCTTTTCCATCTGCGGGTCACGGGGCGGTTCCGGTGGCAGGGTCGCCGGGCGGGGTGCGGCTGGCAAGGGGGCCTCGGCGTCCAGATCAGTGGTGTTTGCGCCCTCGTCCGGGTCAAATTCGACCCAGGCGGTGTCGCCGGCCGGCACGCCATAAACCCGGGCCGCGTCGGCCAGTGCGGCCAGCTTGGCGTCACCCAGCGTGTGGCCCGTGGCCAGACCCTCACGGGTCACGCCGGCCAGGGTCAGGCGAGCGCGCACCACCGGAGGCTGGGCACTGTCACACGCCCAGGTCAGGGTCCAGGCCGGATCGGCGCTGCTCAGGTGCGCAGCGAGCTGGTCGGGGTCGGGGGCCGGGATCACACGCGCCTGGTCGCCCCGGACCTCCAGGGTCGCCCAGGCGGTCATGCTGGCGCGCAGGGCCTCGCGGACGCGGTCGAGTTCTGCCATAGACGAGAGTGTAGCGCGGCCCTCTTATCTGGTCCGCGCTGACTGAGCAGGCGTGAGCTGCAGGCTCCGGGTCCGGCCCCAGTCGCTGGGGTCCGTGCTCATGGGGAGGTACCTTCCCGCAATCCAGCGGCCCTGCTGATCAGCGGCGTGTCGGCCCAGCGGATGACCATCCTGGCCCAGACTGCCGATATACACGCTGCGGTTCATGTCGCTCAGATCAATGACCTGCCGGTAGCTCGCTCCGTGGGTCTGGGCATAGGTGCCGCGCTGGGGCCGCGCGACGTTGACCGTGTTGGTGCCGCCCGGCGTGGGAGACGAGTGGTTGAACAGCCAGGCCAGTGCCCGCACCCCCCCGAAGGCACGGTGGTTGCTGGCGACTTGATGCAGCTTGCCGTAGGTCCAGTCCTGAGGATCGGGGCCCAGCCGGGAGCGTAGGTCAGCCACCGCTGCTTCCAGGCTGTCTGTCAGCACCTGGGCGCAGTCCCCCTGTCCACTCACAGCGCACAGGGTGCCGCCACGTCGAAGCTGGTTCAGGACACTCAGGCTGTTCATACGCGTCTCCGTTTCCAGCTCGTCCTCTGCCAGGCCGTGCAGCTGCATCAGCCAGGCTTCAAAAATACTTGCCTGGACGCTGTCAATTGTTTCATTGCCGTCCCAGCCTCGCAGCAGCGCCAGCGCCCGGCGCGACAGGTCGCTGCCCGGCACCGTGTGCAGCAACACCGGGCGGAAGTCGGTCCAGACCGGACTGACCGTATCGAGCTGCACCCGCTGCACGTCGCGTAGCGTCAGGCCACCGGGTTGTGCGCTCAGCAGTTCGGTGATGCGCTGCGCCCGGTAGGGCTCGGCCCAGTTGCGCGGGTTGCCCAGAGAGAAAGCATAGCTGGCAGGCACCACCTGATTGTTGGCACTGACGATCAGCCCATCGGCGGGATTGTAGGTGTGTGGCAGCTGGGCATGCGGAATATAGCCCTGCCACTCGCGGCTGCCGTCGCCGGAGACCGGCAGACTGCCGTCCCAGCCCTTGCGAACGGGAATGCGGCCCGGCGCGTAATAGCCGGTGTTGCCGTCCACATCGGCATACACGAAGCTCTGGGTAGGCGCCACGTATTTTTCCAGCGCCCGCGTGAAATCCCGCCAATCGCGGGCGTAATTGAGGCCCACAAAAGCGTCCATGGTGGTGTCGCCGGGCTCCAGAGCCGTCCATTTCAGGGCGACACGTGGGCCGATTTCACCCGCGCCCACGTCACTGACGATGGGTCCGTGGGCACTTTCCCGCACCCGGAGGCGCACCTCCGGCTGGCCCTTGACCCGTATGACCTCGGTCCGGGCCGTCAGGCGTGCCCCTTGTGGTTCGATGTAAAGGTCCTGCACGTCCGGGTTCACGTTCGTTACGCCCCAGGCGACCCGCTCATTGCGCCCGATCACGATGCTGGGCAGCCCCGGGATGCTGGCGCCGATGGCTTTCAGGGTTGGTCCCTGCAGGTCGGCGAGGTACCACAGCATGGGGCTGCTCAGCGCCAGGTGGGGGTCGTCGGCCAGGATCGGTTTGCCACTCGCGGTGCGGCTGCCGGCCAGGACCCAGTTGTTGCTGCCCTTGCCGGGAACCGCATTCAGGCCGAGTTCCCGCGCGGCGTTCAGGTGCGCCTGCAGGGCGCGGACCGTGGCGGGCGGGAGACCGGTGTCAGGGCGGCTGGCGTGCTCGGGCCCGGCCCTGACTGGCCCAGGTGGGGTCGGGCGTACGGTTCCCAGCTCATCGGAACTCAGGACCGTGGGGGCGCTGGCCGGGTAGGGAGCGGTGACCTCATTCAGGCCCTGCGCGCCCAGCCGGCGGACCACCCGGGCACCCTGGACCTCATCCGCCTGGTTGCCGCCCAGGTCATAGGCCATCAGCTTGCTCCATGACAGGCTGTCCACTTCGGTCCAGGGGTCCGGGGTGTAGCCCAGGATGCGGAATTCCAGGGCCACCTTTCCCTGGGCCATACCGGCATTCACCCCGGCCGTGTAGGCCCGGATCAGCCGGCGGCTGCGTTCGGAGAGCGCCGGCAGGGCCGAGAGGGCCGCGCGCTGAAAGCCCCAGGTGCGCAGAAACCGGTCCTGAGGCAGGGCGGCGGTGCCCAGCACCTCGGAAAGTCTGCCCTGAACCACCCTGCGCTGGAAGTCCATCTGCCAGGCGCGGTCCTGCCAGTGCACGAAGCCCAGGGCGTAGACCGCGTCCTCATCACTGACGCGGGCACGGATGTGCGGCACGCCCCATTCGTCACGCGTGACCGTGACCGGTCCCTGCAGCCCGGCGAGGGTCAGCTGCCCCCGGACCCGTGGGGTGGCAGTAGCATGCACCCACCACGCCGTTGCTCCCAACACCAGGGCCAGCAGTAGCAGCACCAGACCCACTCCACGACCAAGCCTCGACCACACTGATCTGCGCCGCAGCACCATATTCCAGAGCCTCCCGATACAAGATTGGGCGCAGCATAGCGGGCCCAGAAAGCGTGCGCGGCAGCACATTGGCGGACCTGCGCCCCTTACACTGGAGGCTGAATGCTCTGGGTGCGGCCACTGACCATGCTGCGGCTTCTGACGCTGCTGATGCTGTGCGAACTGGTGCGTACCGGCTTTTTTGTGTCGGCGCTGCCGGTCGGCGGGCCGGCCCTGGGGCTGGGCACCGCTGCCATCGGCCTGCTGACCAGTGCCCATTACCTGGGCGACGCCCTGAGCAAGGGACCCTGCGGCCTGCTGACCGAACGCTGGGGACTGGGCCGGATCCTGCTGCTGGGCACGCTGCTGGGGGTTGTGGCGGTGGCGGGCACGCGGGTGCTGCCGCACCCGGTCTGGGGCGTGCTGGCCTGCGCCGCCTGGGGCGTGACCTACGCTGCCCTGTGGCCTGGCGTGATGAGCGCTTCACAGTCGCTCTCGAGTCCAGGCCGCACCGCGCGGGCCCTGGCCGTCAGCAATGTGGTGGTGGCGCCCGCCATCTTGCTCGGCGCCCTGGGCGTGGGCCCCCTGATGCAGGCCCGTACCGACCTGGGCTGGACCCTGCTGATCGCCGCGCAGGGAGCCGCAGTGGTGCTGGCCCTGAGCCTGCTGCCCCTGCGCCTGCCTCGACAGGACGTACTGGCCGGCAGCGTGTGGAAGGGCTGGAGCCGGGTCGCCGCGCTGTTCCCGGCGGCATTCGTGCAGACCCTGGCTCCAGGGCTGCTGATTACCATCCTGTACCCGCTGCTCGACCAGCTGAAACTCAGCCTGAACGATCTGCTGAGGCCGGGCGCCCTGGCGCTGGCCATCTTCGGGCTGAGCCTGTGGGGCGCCGGGCGGCTGGCAGACCGGGAGCATCCCCGCCGGGCCCTGCTGCCAGGACTGCTGCTGCTGGCCGCGACATTTGGGCTGGCGGCGCTGCCAGACGTGCAGCGTCACCTCTGGCCGCTGGCTGTCCTGCTGGGTGCAGGCTACGGAGCTTTCGTGACCGGCTGGAACGGTCTGGTGGCGCGCACCCTCCCCGAGGGCAACCGCGCTGCCGCCTGGGGCACCGTCATGGCGGTCGAAGCGCTGGGATACGCCATCGGACCGGTGCTGGGCGGCGCCGCGTGGCAGGCTGCCGGTCAGGCGGGGGTGTTTGGGCTGGGAGCGCTCGCCTTCCTGGTGGCCCTGGGCTATGACCTGCTGCGCCGGGAGAGCCCGGTGGCCCAGCCGACCTGAGCCTGCCCAGGCGCCTCCTGACAGCCCCTCGTTCCGCCTCTGGTGGACAGCTCGTGATTTCCACAGACACCGGCCCAACATGGGGCACGCCTCCCGGCGTGTTTCCGACCACCGGCAGGAAGCTTGAAGAAACGGACAGCTCTTCAGGCCAACAGGGCGCCGGCCGGACACGGGGGCGGGCACACTGGATTTTCAGCTCATTTGTCCTCGGGGTCTGCCGCTTCTTGTGTAGAGGTCGCCTGAACCCACCAGTCCGGATAACGCGCCGCCAGGACCAGCGCTGCCTGGGCCGCCTGAGCGGCGTCGTGGGCCAGGGCAAAGCAGGTGCTGCCGGACCCGCTCATCAGAGGCGCGTGCAGTCCAGCCGCCGCGAGGGCGTCCAGGGCCACCTGAATCGGCGGATGACGGGGAACGACCGGAGCCTGCAGGGCATTGAAGTAGGGAATTTTTTCTGCACCGTCGGCCAGCGCCTGAACAATGGCGGACAGGTCCAGAAGGGGAGTAAAACCCCCGCTCTCGTCCAGCCAGCGGTAGGCGTCTCGGGCACTGACTTCCACGCCTGGATTGAGCAGCACCAGTGAGGTGGACCTGATCCGCACAGGAGTCAGGCGCTCTCCTACTCCCTCGGCCACGGCCGCGCTTCCCAGCAAGAAAAAGGGGACGTCCGCACCTAGCCTCAGCGCCAGGGCGGGCAGGTCCACATCTGCTGGAAACATATCCCGCAGCGCGAGGAGGGTACTGGCCGCATCGCTGCTGCCGCCTCCCAGCCCGGAGGCCAGCGGCAGGTGCTTGTGCAGCGTGATGGCCACGCCATCTGAAATCCCGGCCGCATCCAGATACGCGCGGGCGGCCCGGAACACCAGATTGCGGTGGTCACACGGCAGGTCCGCGCCCAGGACCAGCAAAGACAGTTCGCCGGCGTGCTCCAGCTCCAGTTCGTCTCCGGTGGCCAGTGGGACCATCAGCGAGTGCAGGTCGTGGTAGCCGTCACTGCGCACTCCCAGCACGCTGAGGCCAAGGTTGATCTTGGCTGGAGCAGCCACCCACATCAGGAGCGGGCCCCGTCCCACATCCGCGCCAGCGCCTCGGCCAGCGCGAGATCACCGGGAGCGGTTACCTTGAACAGTCGGGCGTCTCCGGGCACCAGCCGTACCCGGCCGCCGAGCCGCGCGACCAGGCCGGCATCGTCGGTAGCCGTATGCCCTTCCGAACGGGCGTGCGCATGGGCATCAAGCAGTATCTCCCGCAGGAAGGCCTGGGGCGTCTGTACGGCCCAGAGGTTCTCCCGGCTGACCAGTTCGCCCCAGCAACCGGTATCACCGGCCTGATCGCCGATACCCGCGCGCACCAGGGTATCGGCGAGCGGAAGTGCGGCGGTGGCTGCTCCGGTGTCCAGAACCGCTTCGAGCAGGGCGTGGATCACCCCTTCCGGCAGAAAGGGCCGCGCCGCGTCGTGAATCAGCACACGCTCGGCGGTGGTGGCGTGCAGCAGGCGCCGGACGCTCTCCTGCCGGGTTTCGCCCCCCACGATGGCCCGCGCATCGACGCCGGGTGGGAGCTCGGCCCCCACCGGTAGCGCCACCAGCACCTCGTCCACGTGAGGGCTCAGGGCCGCCACACTCCGTGCAAGCAACGTCTGCCCGGCCACCTCCACAAAGGCTTTGGGCCCCCGGCCCAGCCGCGTGCCGAACCCCGCGGCCGGAATCAGGGCGGCGGTGCGTCCGGCCAGCAGACACGGCGCGCTCACTGGTCTGCCTCCCGGACGCTGCTGGGCTCCTTCCAGCGACGGAATCCCGGCACATCCAGCCCGAACTGGTCCAGCACGCGCGCAGTGACAAAGTGCAGCAGTTGAGCCACGCTTTCGGGGGCGTGATAGAAGCCAGGGCTGGCCGTCATGACGCTGGCACCCGCGTCGTGCACGGCCAGCAGGTTGAGCAGCATGGGCCGGGGCAGCGGGTCCTCGCGAACGACCAGCACCAGCGGCCGACGCTCCTTGAGGGTCACGTGCGCCGCGCGCGACAGCAGGTTGTCGGCCATTCCATGCGCGACCTTGGCCAGTGTGCCGGCGCTGCACGGAATGATCAGCATGCCGTCGGTGCGGTAGGAGCCACTGGCCACACTGGCGGCCAGATCCCGGTCTTCGTGGACCTGGGACGCCAGGGCTGTCAGGTCCGGCAGTTGCGGTCCCGAATCCTCGGCGGTCATGACGCGCTTGGCTCCGCTGCTCACGATCAGATGCGTCTCCACGTTCAGGTCCTTTAGGGCCTGAAGCACCCCCTGCGCGTAGGGAATCCCGCTGCCGCCCGAAATGCCCACCACCAGCCTCATGTCTGCAGGCTAGCAGCCTGGGGACGCGGGCCTTACGTCTCCTGCTGCGCCTCACGCCGGGCGCGGCGCGCAAAGCCGACCTCGGCCGTCACGAACGACAGGATGCCCAGCAGGTAGGTCAGCCCCAGGGCCCCCAGCAGGGCCAGCCGCACACCAGGCAGCGAGAGGTCCAGCAGATTCGGGAAGGCGACGAGGCCACTGAGTGGCAACAGCGCACCGAGGCAGGCGGCCCAGCCCAGCAGCAGCACGCTGCCCCAGGCACTGTCCAGCAACGCCGCTCCCGGCAGAAGCAGGGCCAGGACGCGGTAGACAGCTGGCCGGCCCAGGCGCCGCTCACTGGCCGCACGCGGCAGCAGCAGGGTGAAGGCCACATAGCCTGTGGCCAGCAGAGCCCCCAGCAGGGCCCAGCCCAGGCGCACACTGTTGCCGGGGGCTGGAGTGACCAGTGACACCGGCTCGCGCAGGTTGCCCTGCAAGGTGGCCCCCAGGTCTCCGGTCAGCGCGCGCGTCAGGCTGCGCTGGTCCGGATAGCACAGCCGGGGCCGATTGGGCCGGTAGGTGCGCTGGAAGGCGAGTTCAGGGGTGGCGGGGCTGAGCCCGAGATTGAAGGCGGCGGCACTCAGGTCAGGCCGGTCTGCCAGCGCGGCGCGGTACAGGTCGCGGGCCTGGGCCTCATCGCCACGGGTCTGGGCAATCACGCCCAGGTTGTTGCGGGCGCAGGCATCCGGCAACGCCCGGGTGTAATGGTCACGGGCCAGCGTGGCGTCTCCATCGAGCTGCGCATTCAGCCCGCTCAGCAGCGCGGTATCAGGCCCGCGGCGCAGGGTCAGCCGGGTGAGCTGGGTGCTGACCCAGCCGCCTCCGTAGGTTCCGGTGGTGACTGCTGGCGCGCTCAGGCCGCTGCTGGCCCGGTTAGTCCACTGCCAGCCGCCCAGTACCGTGACCAGCGCGGCAGCCAGCAGGACCAGGGTCAGACGTTCGCCCGCACTGGCATACGCCACCGCCAGCCGCCGGGCGCGCGACAGCGGATGGCGCCACCCCAACAGGCGGCCTCCCAGCTCCTGAGTGTCCTCTCCCTGGGCGCGCCACGCCCGGGCTGTCAGCGTCAGCAGGGCACCCGTCAAGGCCAGCACCAGCGTCAGGGCCGCTAGGCGCGCCGCGTCCCGCAGGGTATCGGTGCCTTCCAGCCCCAGGTTGTACAGGGTGCCGCTGCGCAGGCTGCGGGCAAACTGCCGCCACTCCTCGGCCTCGCCGGCACGGCCCTGGGTGGCCAGGGCCTGGGCATAGCGTTCGTACAGCGCCAGGCTGCCTTCAAAACGTGGGTGCAGTTCGCGCAGGTAGCGCATCCAGACCTCGGCGCGGGTCAGACGGTTCTGATCGAGCAGCGTGCCGACGTATCCGCTGGGATTGCCGTAAGCACCCAGGGCCGCGCGGCTGACCGGCACTTCCGGGTCAAAGCCACGTGCAGCGGCGTCGCGCCGGGCGTGATCCAGGGCCAGATCCGCTGCGGAAGGAAACCCGGCTGCATCGAGCCGCGCGGCGAGCTGGACCCAGGCAGGAAACGGCAGGGTGGCGTTCAGGGCCCGCCGCACAGCGCTGAGACTGCCGTACAGGTCTCCCTGGGCGCTGGCCAGCCGCGCCTCCCGCAGGGCCAGGAAAGGATTGCCTGGATCCTGGGCCGCTGCTGCGGTCACCGCCGGGGTGGGCACCCGGTCGGCGGTGCGGGCCAGCCAACCGGTCACGGCCGGGTCGGGGGGAGGCACCACCCGCTCAAGCACGGACAGGGTGCCGTCTGGCCGGCCGAGGGTAAAGCGCTCCACCGCGCCGGCCTCCTCGGTGCTGACGCGCAGTCCACCGCTGCTGGCGTCCAGCGAGGTGACCATGCCCGGCAGGTCCACCCGCTCACTGACCTGCCCCCTGTCCGAAAAGGCGTACACCACCGGGCCGACCCCCAGGTAGGTCACGCCCCCGGTCTCGACCGGGGCCGTCAGGCTGCCCATCCAGGCCGGAAACGTCCGCTGCCAGACGACCTGCCGCCCGTTCTCGAAGCGCAGGGTCCGGCCTTCGAGTACGGCGTTGGCACATGCGCTTCCCAGCAGCAGCAGGGCCAGCGGCAGCAGCCGGGAGGAGCGGCTCATGCGCTCCGGGGGGCAGCCAGCAGGTGCACGGCCCGTAGGGCCATGGCAGCTCCCCCGGCCAGCAGTTCCGGCAGCCCGCCGTAGCGGGCAGAGAGCAGCAGTCCAACCGGCACGGCCACCGCCGTGGCCACCGGCACGGCATTGAGCCCCACCCGGCGTTGCAGCAGCGAACGGTAGAGCGGAATCACCACCAGGGCAGCTGCCAGGGTTCCCAGCAGCGTGAGGGGCGCGAGCACCAGCAAGGCTCCTCCCAGCGGCGCGATGCCACCGCCACCCCGGAAGCCGAAAAAGACCGGGTAACAGTGCCCCAGGACCACGAACAGTGCGGCCACCCAGCCCTCACCCGGGGCAATGGCGCGGGCCAGCAGCGCGGCGGCCACCCCCTTGAGGATGTCCCCGGCTGCCACCAGCAGCGCGGCCTGCAGACCGTACTGGCGGTAGGTACCGCTACCCCCGGGCAGGTCACGGTCACGGATGTCGGTGCCTCGTGCGCGGGAATACAGCACGCCCATCACCAGGGAGCCCAGCAGGTAGGAAAGAACGGCAAGCACCAGCGCGGGCATGCGCGCATTCTAGAGTGCCGGAGCCGCCACGCAGCGCCGCATTCCCAGACGCGGGGCCCTCATGCGTACCGGCACCGTAGACTCGGCCCATGAGCCGCGACCTTCTGACGCGCGCGGAGTTGCGCCGGTACTCACGTCAGCTGCTTGTGCCCGAGTGGCTCGACGCCGGCGCCCAGGAGCGTCTCCGCGCCGCTTCGGTCCTGCTCATCGGGGCGGGGGGGCTGGGCGGGCCGGTGGCCGCCCAACTGGCAGGTGCTGGCGTAGGACGGCTGACGATTGCCGACGGAGATGCCGTGGCACTGAGCAATCTGCACCGCCAGACGCAGTTTTCCCAGGCGGACGTGGGACGGTCCAAGGCGCAGGTGACGGCGGCCCGTGCCCAGGGCATCAACCCACACGTCCAGGTGTGTGCCCAAGGCGCCGTAGATGCCGGGAACATTGGCCCGCTGATTACCGAAGCTGATCTGATCATCGACGCCACCGACAACTTCGAGACCCGTTACCTGATCGCGGACGCCTGTACCCGTGCCCGGCGGCAGTGGGTATGGGGCGCTGCCAGCGGCACCAGCGGGCTGGTCAGCGTGTTCGGGCCCCAGCTGGGGCTGCGTGACGTCTTTCCCGATGCTGGGGATGAGTTGTCGTGCGAGGAAGCCGGGGTCCTGGGCCCACTACCAAACGTGGTAGGCAGCATGATGGCCCTGGAAGCCCTTAAGGTGCTGGGTGGCGTGGGGGAACCACTGCAGGGAAGACTGTGGACCCTTGACGCCCTGAGCGGCCGCAGCCGGATGCTGAATCTGCAGGCTGCCGCCCGGTCTTCATCTATTCTTTAATGATCCACTCCAGAAAATGCCGTCTCAGAAGGAACTTAGCCGATTTCACGGTGTTTTTCGGGCCGTCCGATGCGAGCCGCACCACGAAAGCCCGCGCCAGACCGCCACTTTCCGGGATTGACGGGAAAAACAGTGTGTTACTGTTCCGGTGAGCCGATCCCCGCTCAATTCATCGTCTGGAGGTTCCTGTATGGCCAAGAGCACCAAGCCTGCCGCCAAGAAACCCGCCGCTGCCGCTGCACCCCGCCGCGCCGCTGCCGCCGACGGCAGCAAGATCGCCAAGACCCAGCTGATCGAAATGGTCGCTGACCGCACCACCCTGAACAAGAAGCAGGCTGGGGACGCGGTCGCCACCATGCTCGAATGTGTAGTGGGCGCCCTGCGCGAGGGCCGCAGCGTCGGCCTGCCTGGCCTGGGTACCTTAAGCGTGGCCCAGACGGCCGCCCGTCAGGGCGTGCGCCCCGGCACCAGCCAGAAGATCACCATTCCCGCTGGGAAAAAGGTCCGCTTCAAGGTGGCCAGTACCCTCAAGGGAAACCTGTAAAGCACGCTGCGCTGCGGGGCCGACGCCAGAACCGGGTCGGCCCCGCAGCGTTGTCGTGGTGGCGTCCGCGCCTGGGTGTGTGGGCCCCTGCACCGTGCTCCGGCTTTCAGGCCGCTAGGCTAGTCCATAGACCACTCACCCGACCAAGTTCACCATATCGGGGGCACAGGGCCAAGGCCACAGCCCCAAGGAGGCCATATGAGCCGCATTCTGATTCTCAGTACCCTCGTCGCCCTGGCAGGCACTGCCGCCGCCAAACCCATCGTGGTCGGCAGCAAGCTCGACCCCGAAGCGCAGATTCTGGGCCAGATGATCCTGCTGACTCTCAAGAACGCCGGGCTCGAGGTCACCGACCGCACCAGCTTGGGTGATACCGGAGTCAACCGCAAGGCCATCCTGGCCGGTGAAATCGACGTGTACCCCGAGTACACCGGCAACGCGGTCTATCTGTTTCCCAAAGCCAAGATCACGCCCAAACAGGCGGGCAATCCCGGCACCATCTACGGACTGGCCCGCCAGCTCGACGCCCGCAACGGCATCACCTGGCTCAAACCCGCGCAGGTCAACAACACCTGGGTGATCGCGGTGCCACAGGCGCTGGCCCAGAGTGCCCGGCTGAGCAGCGTGGCTGATCTGGCGCGCTACCTGAAAGCCGGCGGCAAATTCAAGATTGCCGGCAGCCCGGAGTTCTTCAACCGCCCCGACACCATGCCCGCTTTCGAATCGTCCTACGGCTTCAAGCTGAGCAGTGCCCAGAAACTCGTGCTGGCCGGTGCCACGCCGCCCCAGACCCAGCAGGCGGCTGCCCAGGGCACCAGCGGTGTGAATGCAGCGATGGCCTACGGCACCGACGGAAGCCTCGCAGCGCTCAAGATGGTCGCGCTGAAAGATCCCAAGGGAGCCCAGGCGGTGTATCAGCCGGCCGCCATCATCCGGACCGAGACCCTGAAGGCCAATCCCCAGATCGCTGCCGTGCTTAACCGGGTGTTTTCCACGCTGAGCCAGAACACCATGCAGGGACTGAACGCCCAGGTGGCCCTGGAAGGCCGCAGCGCCCAGAGTGTGGCGCAGGCGTACCTGAAGGGTAAGGGCCTGATCAAGTGACCCTCGGGCGGCCGCGTTGACCGCCCTTTCGACTGAAGCTGTCCTGTCGGAGAAACGGAAGCAACCGGCACGTCCAGATATCCGCGTGGTGCTCTGGCTGGGCGCCGTGCCCATGCTGGCCGGAGCCCTGCTGCCGTGGGTGCTGCTGCGGCCCAATCGCCTGGCACCTGGAGAGCTGCTGCGCGTGCCCGGGGCAATCACGCTGGCACTGCTGGTATTGGCTGTGCTGCCTGCCCTGCTGATCCGCCGCCTGCCCGGAGTGGCGGCGGCGGCGGCAGCCGCCGGGCTTCTGGCCGCATTCTGGCTGCTTGGCGAGCGCACGGCGGGGGCACTGACGGGGCAGGCCGAATTTGCGCGGGCCAGCGCCGCATCCGGGTTCTGGCTATACATGGTGGGCGCCCTGATCGCCGCTTCCAGTGCGGCACAGGCTGGCCGGGGGGCCCGACGATGGGCCTGGGCCTGGGTTCCCGGCGCCGCAGTGCTGCTGCTGAGCGGGCAGCTGTCGAGCTGGTCTGTTCTGGTCGAAGCCCGGAGTGAGGGACCGCGCTGGGTGCAGGAATTCGGGCAGCACCTGCGGCTGGTGGGTTCAGCACTGGGACTGGCGGTTCTGCTGGGCGTGCCGCTGACACTGTGGGCCGCCCGCCGGGAACGCGTGGCAGGTGGGCTGCTGGGACTGGCCAACGCCGTTCAGACCATTCCCAGTCTCGCTCTTCTGGGCCTGCTGATTGTGCCTCTTGCTGCGCTGTCACGGGCCTTTCCGGCCCTGCGGGAAGTGGGTGTTGCAGGTATCGGCGTCGCGCCGGCCTTGAGTGCCATGACCCTTTATGCCCTGCTGCCGGTCCTGCGCAACGGCATCGAAGCGCTGCGGGGCGTGCCGCCCGGCGTGGTGGACGCCGCGCGGGGCATGGGCATGACCTCGGGCCAGACCTTCTGGCGGGTCGAACTGCCGCTGGCCATGCCGGTCTGGCTCAGTGGAGTGCGGCAGGCAGCGGTCATGCTGGTCGGGGTGGCGGCGGTTGCAGCGCTGATCGGCGCAGGTGGACTGGGCACCTATATTTTCAAGGGGCTACAGAGTGCGGCAACCGACCTGATTCTACTGGGTGCGGTCCCGGCGGTCCTGCTCGCCATCTTCGTAGATGCGCTGCTGCGCGCCACAGAAGGCTGGCTGGGCGGGCGACTGGGGCAGGTGGAGGACGCATGATCGAGCTTGAGCATCTGGAAAAACGTTACGGCGCTCAGGCCGTGGTGCAGGACCTGAATCTGGTTTTTCCAGCCGGACAGGTCACGGCGCTGCTGGGTCCCTCGGGCTGCGGCAAGACCACCACCCTACGCATGATCAACCGCCTGATTGAGCCCACCGCCGGGGTGGTGCGGCTGGATGGCCAGGACACACGCGGGCTGCGTCCGGAGGTGTTGCGCCGGGGCATAGGCTATGTGATTCAGCAGATCGGGCTGTTTCCGCACCTGAACGTGGCACAGAACGTGGCTACCGTGCCTGAACTGCTCGGGCGCTCCCGCCAGGACACGGCCCGCCGGGTGGACGAACTGCTTGCGCTGGTCGGTCTGGACCCTGATACCTTCCGGCACAAGCGTCCGGCCCAGCTCTCGGGTGGGCAGGCGCAGCGGGTAGGCGTGGCGCGGGCCCTGGCTGCGGATCCGCCGGTCCTGCTGATGGACGAGCCCTTCGGTGCCCTGGACCCCCTTGCGCGTGAGCATCTGCAGCAGGCCTTCCGGGAAATTCAGCGCCGGCTGCACAAAACTGTCGTGATGGTGACGCACGACATCGACGAAGCGCTGCGGCTGGGTGACCGGATTGCCCTCATGAACGCAGGACGCCTGGAACAGTTCGGCACTCCCGATGATCTGGTCCACCGCCCCACCTCCTCGTTCGTGAGCGCCTTTCTGGGAGAGGACGCCGCCCTGCGCCAGCTGGCCGGATACCGCGCCGCCGACTTTATGAATCCCGGCGAGAAGGTTGCTGGCCTGCCGACGGTGGAGGCCTCCCTGGACGCCCGCAGCGCGCTGGGTGTGATGCTCCGGGAAGGCAGCGACCGCCTCACGGTGATGACGGATGGGGTTCCGGCGGGGGTGCTGCACTGGTCGAACCTGCGCCGGGAGCCATGATGTGGAGGCCAGAAAGTTGAAGCCACTGCGCCTGACTTCCTTCCTGCTGAGCCCTGCACTGTGGTGGCCGCTGCTGCTGTGCCTGTGCCTGCTCCCAGGGACGCTGCCGGCCGTGCTGCGGCCACTGGACCTGGGAGAGCTCCCTGCCGCTTTTGATCCGGCGCTGTGGCAGCTCACCCTGACGCATCTGGGACTGGTGCTGCTGGCCACCATACTGGTGCTGCTGATCGGGGTGCCACTAGCCATACTGGTCACGCGTCCTGACCGGGAGGCCCTGAGGCACCTGGCTGAGGGGCTGGCTGGGCTGGGGCAAACCGTACCGACGTTTGCCATCCTGGCGCTCGCTGTCCCGGCTCTGGGTTTCGGCTGGAAGCCGACCCTGCTGGGTCTGGTGGTCTACGGCCTGATGCCGGTGCTGGGTAACGGGGTGGCCGGTCTGCGGCAGGTAGATCCGGGCGCGCTTGATGCTGCCCATGGCATGGGCATGACCGCGTGGCAGAGATTGCGCCGCGTAGAACTGCCGCTGGCCTGGCCGGTGCTGCTGGCCGGAATCCGGACAAGTATGGTGTACAACGTCGGCACGGCCACTATCGGCGCGGCCTTAGGTGCCGGTGGTCTGGGAGAGCCCATCATCAACGGGCTTTCGGAGCAGAATTCGGCGCTGGTGTTGGTTGGAGCGCTGCTCTCAGCTCTACTGGCGCTTAGCCTGGATGCCGTCCTGGGCCTGCTGCTGCGCAAGTGAGGATGCATTTGTCAGCCGGCGGGCGTACCATGAGGACGATGCCCTTCAATCTGTCGGTTCGGCTGATCCGCCCTGCGTGGCGGAGTGCTTCTCTGACGATCCTGATGGCCTGAGTCTGCCTGACATGAGATGTCAGGCATTTTTCTTGGCCACGCATTTGTGAAGACATGGCGTCCGGCGCCACGCCGCTCGTGGTCTGCAGGTCCGCGCAGCAGAGGTGAATCTCTTGAAGCATACGGCCTTTCAAATCGGTGACCGAGTCGTCCTTTCTCCCTACGGTATTGGCGTGGTGTGCGGGACCTGTGAGCGCCCTGTGGCTGGGCAAGCCCACACTTACTACGAAGTCAAGTTTCCCGCGACGGTCAGCCGTGCGTACGTCCCCGTGGCCGATCCAGCTTCCACGGGCATCCGCCGTGCTCTGGGTGACCAGGACCTGCATGACCTGATGAACCATCTTCAGAATGGAGAGCTCGAGTTGCCCCGTCAGTGGTCAGCCCGTCACCGACTGGTCAACGACATTCTGGCCGGCGGAAAACCCTATGAGCTGGCGGCGCTAACCTGTCAGCTGCGCCGCTGGAACGTGCAACGCGGCCTGCCCGACCTGGACCGACAGGCATTCCGGCGCGCTATCCGGCTGCTGGAGCAGGAAGTCAGTGACTTGCGCAATCAGCTCGCCCGACAGGTAGAGGACTACCTGCAGGAAGTGTGGAACGAACAGCCGCATGTTCAGCTGCCTGCGCCGCTCGCTGCGGCATCGGTTTAAGAGCGCAGCAATTCAGGGAATACTGCTGACTCGCCCTGAGGCGCCTACCACCTACAGACACCACCAACCAGGACAACGAGCCCGCCCGCGGTTATTTTGTGCTTTTCCCTCCCCTGCCGGGCATCCACAAGCGCGCACCCCCGCGGGAGGCGGGGGTGCTGAGGATGCAGAAAAGGTGGTG